>JAKAPO010000149.1 GCA_021807065.1 bacterium | reverse complement strand
TCAAGCCGGCGGCGCCAGCCTCGGTATTTCTCCGGCGCTCACGCGTGAAGAGCACATCGAAGTCTACCATTCGCCCGTCGATCCATATACGGCAATCGTCTTCACCGGATCCGGACTCATGGGTCGCGAGACGCACAACATTCACAGCTCCGATTTCGTCATTTTCCTCGGCGGGCGCAGCGGCACGCTCGGTGAGTTTTGCATCGCGTACGATGAAGGAAAACTCATCGGCATCTTATTGCACTCGGGTGGAATCTCGGACCAGCTCGACCACATCACAAGTCTCGTTCACAAGGAAACCGGCGCAACGATGATCCAGGACGACGACCCAGCGAAGCTCGTCGACCGTTGTCTCGACCTCTACCTGCGCGGATCGATCCCGAGTTCGGTGGCACTAAGTCCGCTGGCAACCGCTCGTGGCTGAGCTCACGTTCGCCGGTGCCGCTGGAACGGTTACCGGCAGCAAGCATCTGCTCAACGTCGGCGGTCGCCGGTTCTTCATCGACTGCGGATTGTTTCAAGGAACGCGAAACGTGGTCGCGCTCAACGATGCGCCTCTTCCGGTCGAAGCCGACGACGTCGAGGCGGTCGTCGTCACTCACGGACACCTTGACCATACCGGTTATCTCCCGAAACTCGTCCGCGACGGCTTCTCCGGTATGGTTTTCTGCACGCCGCCGACCGCGGCCCTCATGCAGATCGTACTCGACGACGCCGCCCATCTACAAGAAGAGATGCTCCAACGGGGTCTGGAGCACGAGCACCCTTCGACACCACCGAGCTACTACGACGAACGCGACGTCGCGCGAACGATGCGTCTGGTGCGCTCGTTTCCGCTTGGCACGGCGTTCGACGTCGTCCCGGGCGTACGCGCGACGTTTCATAACGCTGGCCACGTGATCGGCTCCGCATTTGCCGCGCTCGAACTTGAAGGGAAGCGCGTCGTCTTCTCCGGCGATCTCGGCCGCTACGGCCGCGCGTTGCTGTACGATCCCGATCCCATCGGTGCCGCCGACGTCCTCGTCTGCGAATCGACCTATGCAAACCGCCCGCATCCCGCCGATTCATCCGACGCATTGCGAGACGCTCTGCTGGCTGGAATCGAGCGAGGCGGTATCATGGTGATACCGGCATTTGCCGTCGAGCGTACGCAAGACATCCTGCTCGCAATTGCGCAGATACAATCGCGCGAGTCAAGAATCTCGCGCTTGCCCGTACATCTCGATAGTCCGATGGCGGAGCGAGTCAACGATCTCTTCGAGAAATTTCCTAAGGCGCACAAACCGATTCCGTGCGCGCGCGCCTCGGATGCTTTTGGCGTGCGCAATTTCACGCTCGCGCTGACGACCGAGGAGTCGAAGGCGCTGAACCGTCTCACCGGACCTGCGCTCATCGTCTCCGCGAGCGGTATGGCGTCGGGAGGCCGCGTGCTGCACCATCTTCACAACCACCTTGCGCAGCCATCGTCTACGATCATCTTCGTGGGCTACCAGAGCCGAGGAACGCTCGGATTCTTCATCACCCACGGCGCGCGAAGCGTTCGGCTCTTCGGCGACGTCTTGCCGGTACGCGCCACCATCGTCGATCTGCCGGGATTCAGCGGCCATGCGGACGAGACCGACTTCACGCGCTGGTTCGCAACCTGCACGACGAAACCGCAGCTCTACGCAGTGCACGGCGAGCCTGCGTCGGCTCTAGCACTTGCCGCATTCGCCAAGGCTCATCTCGGTTGGAATGCGATGGCAGCACATCGCGGCATGACGGTCACGCTGTAGTGAAAGGGCTACGGCGAAGCTTCGCGAGCGACAACAACGCTCCGGTTGCGCCGGAGATCTTCGACGCGCTTCGAGCAGCAAACGACGGCGACGCCGTAGGGTACGGTGGGGATCCGTGGACAGCGTCGGCGATACGGCGCTTTCGCGAACGTTTCGGAGAGGCAACCGCAGTCTACTTCACGTTCAACGGCACCGGCGCAAACGTCGTCGCGCTCAGCTGCCTGCTGCGGCCGTGGGAGGCAGCGCTGTGCCCGGCAAGCGCGCACCTACAGGTCGACGAGTGCGCTGCGCTCGAGCGATTTGCCGGATCGAAAACGATCCCGATCGTCACTGCCGACGGGAAGCTGCGGCCGCAGGACCTAGAGTCCCACCTGCGCGCGGGTCACGACGAGCATCATCCGCAACCGCGAGTCATCTCCATTTCCCAGCCCACCGAGTACGGCGACGTATACGAACCGGGCGAGTTGCGCGCGCTCTGCGACTACGCTCACAATCGTGGCCTGCTGGTGCACGTCGACGGCGCACGCATCGCGAACGCCGCCGCCGCTCTGTCCACGACGCCACGCGCCCTGACCGCCGACCTCGGCGTCGACGTCTTGAGCTTTGGCGGTACGAAGAACGGTTTGATGTTTGGCGAGGCGATCTGCTTCTTCGACCCGGCGCTCCCGGCCGGCAGCGCCCCATTCGTCCGTAAGCAAGGGATGCAGCTCGCCTCGAAGATGCGCTACGTCGCCGCGCAGTTCGACGCGTTGCTCGTGGACGATCTTTGGCTGCGCTTCGCGAAACACGCCAACGCCATGACCGCTCGGCTGCACGAGCGCATCAAGGCTATCGAAGGCATTCGCGTGACCCGTCCGGTGCGCTGCAACGCAATCTTCGCCACGATGGACCGCGACGCGCTCGCGCGAGCGCAGGAAGAGTTCTTCTTTTACGTCTTTGACGAAGCGCTACCCGAAGCGCGCTGGATGACGCATTGGGCCACGCAACCCGAAGACGTCGCCGCCTTCGCAGATTGCCTCGAACGTGCCCTCTCACCGTCGTCCCGAGCGAGCCAACCTCCGTCATCCCGAGCGAGCGAACTGCGCGAGCAGTGACACAGGTTGGCTCGCTCCGGGTGACACATGCCGCGTAGTTCATGCTGTCCCTTCCATCAGGGCGATTCCGGTCATCATTTCGAAGCCGACGTCGAGGGCTCGCTCGTCGATGTCGTACCGTGCACTGTGCTGCGGCTCAGTTCCTCTCTCCGCACCGCGCGCACCGACGACGAAGTACGCGCCGGGGCGCTCCATCTGCATGTAGGCCATGTCCTCGGCCCACATCACGACGTCGTGTGGGTCGACGACGTTTTCGGATCCGAGTCTCCGCTTCGCAACCATGCGCACGATATCGTTCATCGTTCGATCGTTCACCACCGCCGGATAACCCCATTCGTATCGTAGCTCATGCTCCAAGCGCATCGCGGCACAGAGACCCTGCAATATGCGCCTCAGACGCTCCGGCATCGTACTACGCAGGCTTTCATCGAACGTGCGCACGGTGCCCATCATCTCGGCGCGATCGGGGATGACGTTGTGGGTCGTCCCCGCTTCGATTCTGGAAATCGTGACGACCGCCGGCTCCTTGGGCGCGATCTCTCGGCTCACGAGCGTCTGCAGCATGGTGACGAACTGTGCAGCGCCCACGATCGGATCGACGCAAAGCTGCGGCATCGCCCCGTGGCCGCCTCGGCCTTCCAGGGCGATATAGATTTGGTCGGAAGCTGCGAAGAACGCCCCGTCTCGAATGCCAACTTTGCCGACTTCGAGTCCCGTATAGAGATGCAGTGCGAAGACGCGATCGACGTGCGGGTTCTCGAGCGCCCCGTCCTTTATCATCAGTTTGTTTCCGGCGTAACCCTCCTCGCCGGGTTGAAAGCAAAACACGAGCGTGCCCGCGATTTCGTCTCGCCGTCCGGCAAGTTCGCGCGCGGCGGACAGCAGGATGGCCATGTGGCCATCGTGACCGCAGGCGTGCATCACGCCGTCGCACTGCGAGCGATACTCAGCGTCTCCAAGCTCTCGCACGGGCAGCGCGTCCATGTCGGCGCGCAGAAGCGTCGTCGGTCCCGGTCTCCTTCCCCGCAGCGTCGCGAGAATGCCCGTCTCCCCCACGCCGGTGCGAATCTCGTCGAATTCACGCTCGCGTAACGCGCGCTCGATGAATGCCGCCGTTTCGCGTTCCTGCATGGAGAGCTCTGGGTGCGCGTGAAAATGCCGCCGATAAAGTACGATTTCCGAGTTCACAGCCGTCAGCCCGGATTGTAACCGCTAAGATATCTGAACGTTCCGACGGCCGGACGGCAACGTGCTACGCCCACGGTGCGCGAACTCATCATCACCGCGCGCATGGCACCGACTGTGCGGCGCACCCGCTTTATGTCGAGCACCCGTGCCGGGTAATGCTCGGTCAACGCGAGCGCCGCGACACCCAACGCCCGCGATGCGCGCATGTCTATTACTTCTGCGAGAAGGTCATGAACATGAGGCTCACGACCGGCGTGCAGAGAAACTCCGCGGGGCTGTAGGTTTCAGTGCGCGCTTGGTCGAGCGCTTCACGGTTGGTTATCTGGTTACCGCTGGATTGAACGAGTTGCGTCTGAATGGGCTTGCCGGCGGAGGTCAGCGCTACCGCAACCACCGCTGTCGTTCCGGCTCTTCCCGAAGAATAACTGGCCATCTCGTCCTGGACCGACCAGTCGCTGCGTGGCAAGAGTGCCATCTTCGCAGGGATATAGACGGATCCGCAGGTCAGGGACGGCAACGCCATCAGCATCGTCGCGAATTCTGTCACATACGAACGCGGCATCCTCGGCTGGGTCGTGATGCGATGCAGGGACGGCAGCGCGGTGTTCGCGCGCGGCGTCGCACCGTATGCGTCGACTTGGTTGACGAAACTTGGGCACGCGGAGAGCGCCGCGTTGCCGAGACTATACGAATCCACGTAGGCGAACTGCACGTCGACGCTCTTCGGAAACGAAATCAGCATGGGATCGCTTTCATAGTCGCCGCCGCCGGCGGAGGCGTGCATCGCTACCCCCGAAAGCGTCGCGCGATAAGCGGCGTGAGAGGTGATGAACGTCAGCAGCGCGTTGGCGCGCGACGTCGCCGCCGTGTACAAGACGACGCGGATCGCGCTTTCTGTCGTGGCGTTGGGGGGCTCCGGCGCGTTGCGCGCCGTGTCCCAGGGAACGTACGAAGCATCGGCTCCGCAGAAGACGTTGCTGGCGGCGGCCGGCAACGGCCGTCCCACGGCCATGAACGAAAAACCCAGTGCTATGACAGTAAGAGCCGTACGTACGAGGCGCATGCCACCTACTTCGAAGGGCGGTCCGAGCCTGCCCTCTTGCGGGGGGCACGGCATCGGCAGAGCGAACGAGACCGGCGTGGCAGTCAAGACGACCGGTGCCTTGGATAAGCGCGGGCTCACCGACGAGCAGCTACGCAGGCTTTTCCGTACCATGCTGCTCCAGCGGCAACTCGATAATCGTGGTTTTCAACTCAACCGGCAAGGAAAAGTCCCGTTCGCACTCGGCTCCGAGGGTCATGAAGCGTTGCAAGCGGGCGCGGCCATGGCCTTTGAACGCGGAAAGGATCTCCTCGCACCCTACTACCGTGACCTCGGCCTGTGCCTCGGTGTCGGCCTCACCCCCTACGAGATCATGCTTTCGATCTTCGCCCGCGCCGCAGACCATAACGGGGGCCGTCAGTTTCCGAATCACTACTCGTCGAAGGCCGCGGGCATCCTTTCCTTCTCATCAATACTCGCCGCGCATATCCCGCACGCCGTCGGCGCAGCGTACGCGATCAAGTATCGGGGGGAGAGCGGGCGCGCGGTACTCTGCACATGCGGCGACGGAACGACGAGCGAAGGCGAGTGGCACGAGTCGGTGAACTTCGCCGCAATCCACGCGCTGCCGATCGTCTTTCTCGTGGAGAACAATTGCTGGGCGATCTCCACGCCGCTCTCGTTACAGATGGGACAGCCGCATATTTGGAAACGCGCGGCGGGTTACGGAATTCCGGGCAAACGCTTCAACGGTTTCGATCCCATCGAAACGTACGCGTGCGTGAAGGAAGCGCTAGAGCGCGCTCGCGAGGGCAAGGGACCGACGCTGCTCGAAGGGATTTGCTACCGTTTCCTCGCGCACTCGACGGACGACAACGATCTCACCTACCGCACCAAAGAGGAGATTTCGGAGCATCGCAAGGACGATCCGGTTCCGCGGTTCGAATCGCTGCTCGTGGACGCCGGCGTCATGAGCGAAGCGAACGTATCGGCGATGAAGAGAGCCGTTCTCGCCGAGACGAACGAGGCTACCGATCGCGCAGAGGCGATGCCGTACGTACAACCCGACGATCTCTACACGCACGTCCACGAAGGAGCCTGGGAACCATGGCAATGACAACCGAGACGTCCGCCTTCTCGCAGACGATGAACAACGTAGAAGCCGTGCGTGCGACGCTCTACGAAGCGATGAAGCGCGACGAGCGGGTGCTCATTCT
>JAKAPO010000148.1 GCA_021807065.1 bacterium | reverse complement strand
GTCGCAAACGTTACCAGCAGCAACGTCGCCATACCGATATCGTGCTCGACGACGAGGATTGCCATCGAGGCCAGCCAGCCCAAGAAAAGCGGGCCGAGATATCTGGCGTTCGCGCTCCAAACGCGACGTGCGGTCGCGATGACGTCGGCCGTTTCGGCAAGGTACGCGGCGAGAAAGAACACGATGAACAGCTTGATCAGTTCGACGGGCTCGTATCGTAGCGGCCCTATGCGAATCCACAACCTGGCGCCGTTGATCTGCTCTCCAAACGGGAGCAGCAGCACGAAGAGCACGAGCGATGCGGCAACCCAGAGGTACTTGTAGGCGGCCATACTGCGAAACCGCGTGAATACCGGCCCCAGCACGACCACCAGTGCGAGAGAGACGAGCAGCCAGTTCTGTTGTTTCTGCGCAAGGTTCGGGGAGAGCCGCGCGACCAGCGCGAGGCCGAAGGCGGAAAGCAGGACCGCGAGCGCCGGAAGAGCATCGTCGCGTGCCGTTCCCGCGGGTTGCACGATTACCCACAGGTAGGCGAGAACGACGAGCACGGCTTCGAACCACCACGGCCCGAGCGTTCCAGGTTGCACCATTGAAAGAATGAACGCGCTCGCCGCGAGAGCGGCGGTCATCGGCGTGATGCGGCGGAGAAGCTTCAGCGGTTGCGGCCGCGGAGCAGGGCGCTCAGCCACGCGCGAAACAGGTGCGGCCGCGAACGCTGCGCCGGCAGCGACCACACGTCGTCGGAGGGCTCGTAGGTCACGCGCAACGCATGCTGCTCCGGGCCCTCCGCGCGCGGACAGAACGCAAGCACGTCGCCGCTCTCGAGTGCGATCGACGAGACGGCGAAGTTCATCGCCGGCTCGATGCCGAGTGCTCGTGCCAGGACCGGCTGCGCAATTCCGTCGTCAAACGTGTCCGCGCCGGTCAGCGCAAGGACGTCCCCGCGGTGGACGAGATAGACCGCCGTCGATCCGGCATGTGCGACGTAGGCCCGATTGCGCACGACGAGCGCCGCGGAGAGCGAGCAAGCCGACGGAACGTAGTCGTCATTGCCCGCCGTCCGCAGATAGAGCGCGCTGTTCACGCGCGCCAAAGTGCCGCACAAGACTCCGGCGGCGACGTGCGAGTGCAATAAACGCCGGCGCCGCGCTTCACTGCGGGTGCGCTTGCGGCATTCGCTTTCAAAACGAGTCAGCGCGGCGCGCGCGACCGGCACGCCATCGACCTCCCCGAAGCCACGCGCGATTGCGAAAACCCACGTTGACGGAGCGAGACGCAGCGTCAGGCAACTTGCAAGGTCGCCCCGAATCGCTACGTCCATGGCGCTAATTCCTTCACGACCAAACGCGCAGTCCCTACGTCGATGCGGTCCCCTTCCCGCACTTCGATGGCCTGACGTACGCGCTTTCCGTTGAGGTAGGTACCGTTCGTGCTGTCCAGATCGCTGATGTAGACGACGCCGTTCTCAGCCTCGAGGCGGGCGTGGTGGCGGCTCGCCTCGGCATCGTCGACGATGACGTCGGCATCCGCGCCGCGGCCGATGATTGCCGGGGTGAGGACCGACGTAGCTCTTTCTCCTTCTCGGTCGACGACGTCCAAGTCGACGCGCATCGGCGCGAGTCGCCCGACGTCGCGCGCAACGCGAAAGCGTGGATTTGCGGCCAGCAGACCGCCTGCGAAGAGGAGGAACGTCACGCCCAGCGATTCGATGCGCAACTGCGCGGCGAGCAGCGGCGTCATAGGGCGCTCTCGATTCTCATCTCGGTGTTGCCGAGCTTCAGCACGTCGCCCGCTCGCAGGGTGCGAGACTGGACGCGCTCGCCATTCACGAACGTGCCGTTCGTCGAGCCTAAGTCTCGCACGACCGGAGCGCCGTCGATGATGCCGACCGTTGCGTGACGCCGCGAAACGCTGGGATCGGGCAACGCCACGTTCACGCCTTCGCCGCGGCCGATGCCGACTTCACCTTCGATATGGTAGAGCCGTCCGGCCGGCACACCTTTGATGATCCGAAGCGCGTACCCGCGCTGCGTTGGTCGACTGACGTGCGTGCGCGGTTCGCGTCCGATCTCCACCTCGGCGCTTCCGGGAGGGACTCGCTCCTTCCGCACCATGCGTACGTTCGCCGCGCCTGCAGCGAACGTTGCTCCGACGCGCACCGCAAGGTCGCGCAACAATTCGCCCCATTCCCGCTCGAGATACGCGCGATCCGCGGCAAGCCGCTCTAGATCCTCGGGATGGACGTAAACGACGTACTCGCTTGGCGCTACGAGCACGCCGCTCTCGCGCCGCGTGTGCGCCTCCATCGCAGCAACGAGTTTGCGCGCGACGTGCGCCGGCGCCAGTTCGCCGGGAAAGCGACGAGCAAAGGCACGCTCGATGAACGCAGCGCATGCTTTCTCGAAACGCGAGAGTAGACTCATACCCCGGCGTCCAAACGCGCGAAGTAGAAGCCGTCGCGACCGTCGATTCCGGGCGCGACCAGCACGTCGCCGTCGCCGGTGAGAAAAGGCTCGAGGCTGGAGGGAACGAGGCCTCGCGCAAAGTTGTCTCGTGCCAGAAACTTCTCCACGACCTCGACGCCTTCGCGCGGATCGGTCGAACAGACGGCATACACGATCGTACCGCCTTGATAGATTCGCCGGGAGGTCGCGTCTAGCAACTCGCGCTGTGCGACGGCGAGACGCTCGCCGTCGCTGCTGCGCTTCTTCCATCGCGCCTCCGGGTGTCGCCCGACGACGCCGCTACCCGAACAGGGTGCGTCGAGTAGCACGCGATCGAAACGCACGTCGCGTAGTACCTCGGGGTCTGTTGCGTCGGCGGCGATCGTTTCCGCCGTAGCGCCATACTCCGTCAAACGCCGTTGCAAACGCAGCACCTTGCCCACGTCACGATCGACACAGGTAAGGTTGCCGGTGCCTTCGAGGCGACCCGCGATCTGCAACGCTTTGTTTCCCCGACCGCTGCACGCGTCCAAAATACGTTCTCCCGGCTGCGGCATAAGCAGCGTTACGCCCATCGCGGAGGATTCGGACTGCACCCACCAGCGACCTTGAGGCTCGCGCGTACGCAACGCCTCCATACCCTTGCGAATCACGAGCGATTCCAATACAAACGCCGATTCTCGCGCCTCGATTCCCGCACCGTTGAGCTCTCGGGCGAGTTCCGCCGGTTCCACGCTCAAGCGATTTGCCGTCACTGCCGCCTGTGGGGGCTGATTCACGCCGTTGCAGATCTCTTCAAGGCGTCCCAACCCGAAGACGGCGCCCCATTGCCTTACGAGCCAGGTAGGCAGCGAGTATTTCGTTCCGAGATAATCTTCGTTGGTTTCGAAGAGATCGCGCGACGGTTCGAGCGGCTTCTCGCGCAGCATCGTGCGCAGAACGCCGTTGACCAGCCCGGCGAGCCCACGATGTCCGTGTCGTGACGCAAGCGTCACGCTTTCGTTGACGGTGGCATATTCGTCGGCACGAGTAAAGCGTAGTTCGTATGTGGCCAGACGTAGAATCTCGACCGTCGTCGCCGGAAGCGTTGTGCGCCGTTCGCCGATGTACGGCTGCAAATACCAGTCGAGCGTGCGCCTCATCTTGATCGTGCCGTACGCCAGTTCGGTCGCAAACGCTCGATCGCGCGCGTCCAGGTTCGCCTCGCGCACGCGATAATCCAACGCCTCTTGCGCTCCGCGGCCCTCTCCCATGCTCGGAAAGACGTCGCGCACGACCCGCAGCGCGACCTCTCGCGCGCTCACGCTATGGAACCCCTATGCCCATGCGACGGGCGAACGCCGTGCCGCTCTCGCGCCCGCGGTTCGGCGCAATCAACAACTCGATCGCAACCACACCATCCCCGCACGGCACCAGCAGCGCCGTGTCATCCCTTGCAACTGTTGGCCGCCCTAAAGGGCGGCTTTCCACCGTGCCATCCCGAGCGAGCGAAGCGCGCGAGCGCCGAGCGACGTCGAGGGAAGTTCCTCCAACCTTTGCCCGAAGAATTTTCACATGCACGCCTGCAAGCACTGCCCTCGCCGCAGGCTGCGGCGCGTACGCGCGGACGTGATTGACGATTTTCGCCCCCGGCCACCGCCAGTCGATCTCCAGATCCTCTTTACGAATGGGACGCGTGAGGCTCGCTTCACCGACCTGCGACCTGCGAGGAAACGCGCCGTCATGCTCGCCGATTGCTAACGCCTCTCCTAACAGCCGTGCGCCGAGGTGCGCGAGTCGGTCGTGCAAGGCGCCGTAGCTCTCGCCCGCCAGTATCGCAAGACGCTCTTGCAGCACGACGTCGCCGGTGTCCATCCCGGCATCCATCAGCATGAGCGTAACACCGGTCTCGCGATCTCCGGCGAGCAACGCGGCTTGGATCGGGGTCGCTCCACGGAAGCGCGGGAGAAGGGACGGATGGATGCCGAGCGACCCCAGCGCCGGAAGCGCGAGCAACGCTTGTGGAAGAATTCTCCCGTACGACGCGACGATGAAGCACTCAACGCCGATGTCCTGCAACTCTACCGCGAATGCGCGCAGGCTCTGCGGTTCGTACACGGGTAGGGAACGCTCGAGCGCGGCGCGTTTGACGGCGCTTTGCTGCAGGTGCTGCCCACGACCGGCCGGGCGATCCGGTTGCGTAACGACGGCGAGCAACTCGCTCCTGCGGGCCGCTACGTCGAGCGCGGGAACGGCGAATGCGCTCGTGCCGAAGAAGACCGTTCGCAGCATGACGAAAGCTTAAGCCTCCGCCGCTTGCGGAGCCTCTTTCTCTTCTTCCGTCTTAGCTAGACGAACGTTACGCGCGCTGTCTTTGTACAGTTTGCCGTGAAGATGGTCGATCTCATGTTGCAGGCACTGAGCAAAGAGACCGCTTCCCGAAAGCTTGATCTTCTTGCCGTGCCGATCGAGCCCGCTCACCGTGACGTGCGCGAAACGCGTGATCTCGCCTACATAACCCGGTACCGACAAGCAGCCTTCGATCAATTCAATTTCTTCTTGCGCCGATTCGATCTTCGGATTGATAACGACCGCCGGATCGTGCTCGTCGTCGCGAACGTCCATCACGAAGAGTTGTTTGGAAACGCCGACCTGCGGGGCGGCGAGGCCGACTCCCGGCGCTTCGTACATCGTTAGAAACATGTCGTCGATCAACTGCTGAAACAGCGCATCGCCGATCTCCTTCGCCGAGACTTTCTTGGCCTGTCGCCTCAGCACCGGATGTCCCTCGGTTACGATCGCCCGCTTGTACGGCATGCAGAACGGCTACGCAATCGCAGAGCGGTAATCCTCGAAGGAAACGGATTTACTGCGTCGTGAAGGAGCCGAGGAAGTTGCCCGAACCCTGGACGCAATTGCTCGTAGCGTTATTCCAATACACGCTGTATTTCGTTGCCCCGGAGAGCGTCGCATTGAACGTCGATTCGTAGTAGACCGGATTCGAATACGATGGCGTACGGTTCGGCGTCGGGATCGCGCCGTACGATACCTGTTTGAGGCTTCCACCGTACAGTTGTACGTTCGTGGTCACGTAGATGAGGTTGTCCGCCGCCGGACTGGAAATTGCGCTCGGCACCGCGATGTATCCCGCGGTGGCGCTTGTCGGAACGGCGGTCGCGCTGGGCTCCGGATAGGCGAGCGCAATCCCCGTCGGTACGATGCACTGACCGGGCGGCGGCGGCGGACGATAGCCGCTGTTATAGAAATATCCGTTGCAGCCTGCAAGGGCTGCAGCTGCGAGTGCAACGACGATCCACGGTCTACGCATCGCCTGATCTCCGGGGAGGTATTCGCCGGAGAAATACGACGCCGGTGCTCGGCCTGTCCTTCGCATTATAAGATGAAACTCGACAAATCCGCGTTGCGGACTACATCGCTTAACCGGTCTCGAACGTAAGCGCTATCGACCCGGACGCTGCCGGCGCGCTCCGGCGCAGCGTAGCTTACGTCCTCGAGCAGGTGCTCGAGAACGGTGTGGAGGCGGCGCGCGCCGATATTCTCGCTCTGCTCGTTCACTTGCATTGCGAAGCGAGCGAGTTCCTCGATTCCGTCCTCGGTAAACTCCAGCTGCACGCCTTCGGTCCCAAGCAACGCTTTGTATTGCTCGACGAGGGCGTTGCGCGGCTGCGTGAGGATCGTCTTGAAGTCCTCGGCAGTGAGCGAGTCGAGCTCGACGCGAATCGGCAGACGGCCTTGCAGTTCGGGAATGAGATCGGAGGGCTTGCTCATGTGAAAAGCGCCGGCTGCGATGAAGAGCACGTGGTCGGTCTTGACCGGTCCGTGTTTGGTGTTGACGGTGCAACCCTCGACGATGGGAAGAATGTCGCGTTGCACGCCTTG
>JAKAPO010000147.1 GCA_021807065.1 bacterium | reverse complement strand
CGATCTGCTCGTTTGGATCGCTCTTTCTGTGGTTGCTCCTCGCGGGAGAAGTCTATACGAGCTTTACGTTCCTAGGAGCAGCTGGCTTCGCGTACGGTCATGGTGCCCCCGTCTACTACATTCTCGCGTACGGAACGTGTGGATACATTCTCGGCTACTTTCTGTTGCCCGCGATCTGGCGCGTCTCTAAGCAACGCGGCTTGCTGACCGCGCCCGACTTCTTCGTCGATCGCTATGGGAGCAAGACACTGGGCATCTGTATCGCGGTGCTGCAGTTTGTCTTCATGATTCCCTACGTCACGCTACAGTTGAGTGGCTTGCAGACGATTCTGACCGTGACCGGCTACGAACGTTTCGACGCAACGGCGACGGTGGCGGGCGCCTTTGCGCTCATCGCACTCTTCGTTTTTACGGCTGGTCTGCGGGGGACGGCGTGGGCAAGCGTTGTCAAGGACGCGCTAGTGCTCGTCGGAGCGATCTTCGCCGGCATCGTTCTCCCGATCCATTTCTTCGGCTCGATCCCTGCGATGTTCGCGCATCTGCAGGCAGCGCATGCCGCGATGCTGACGCTGGCGCCGGCGGGCGCGCCCGGCGGCACGTTGTGGTACGTATCTACCGTCCTGCTGACGGGAATCGGTTTCTACATGGGACCACAATCCTTCAACGCTCTGTACAGCGCCAAGAACGAAGATGTCTTGCGGCGGAACGCGGTCTTCTTGCCGCTCTATCAAATCGTACTGCTTCTTATCTTCTTTGCGGGTTTCACCGCTCTGCTCGTTGCGCCGGGACTTCACGGTACGCGCGTCGACGAATCGTTCCTGCTGGTCGTTCAACGGTATTATCCGCCATGGGTCATGGGGATAATCGGTGGAGCCGGCGCGCTCGCCGCGCTCGTTCCGGCATCGGCGCTGCTGCTCGCGACCGCGAGCGTCGCTTCGAAAAACATCCTCGGCAACGAGCGGGCGACGCGCGCTCTCGTCCTCGCAGTTGCGATCCTGGCGCTGGTTCTCTGGCTTCTCGAAAAGCAGACGCTGGTATCGCTCCTGTTACTCGTCTACGACGGAATTACGCAGTTCGCACCGGGCGTGATCTGCGCGTTTGCGTGGCGCCGTGCGACCGCATGGGGCGTCGGCGCCGGCATCGCGGTGGGCGCTGTTGCCGCCTATTGGCTCTCTACTCGACCGACGCCGTGGGGACTGAACGCCGGCTTCATCGCTCTCCTCATCAATGTCGTCGTTCTCGTAGCGATCTCGGCTGTCACGCAGCGCCGATCTATTGCCACGCCTGCAGGTTGAAACCGACTTCAACCGATGGCATTACGTTGATCCTCAACGTTGAAACGGCCGTCACCTACGGTCACGAGCATGGCTTGCATGTATCGATCTTTTCGCGTTAGGCTCAGCATGTGCGGTGTCAAAGAAAGGAGGGCTGAATCGGCGGTACGCGCAACCTCCAGCATCGTGCGGAAGGAGCTAACCGTCCGTGGAGTGCTGTTGGGTGGCGCGATCACGCTCGTCTTTACCGCGGCGAACGTTTACTTAGGCTTGAAGGTTGGGCTGACATTTGCTTCGTCGATTCCCGCGGCGGTGATCTCGATGGCGATGCTGCGCGCGGTGAAAAACGCCACCATCTTCGAGAACAATATCGTACAGACCGTTGCATCGGCAGCGGGAACCCTTTCCTCGGTGATATTCGTGCTCCCAGGACTCGTGATGGTCGGATGGTGGAGGGGTTTTCCTTTTTGGCAGTCCTTCGGTATCATCGCGGCAGGCGGCATTCTCGGCGTGATGTACAGCGTGCCGTTGCGCCGCGCGCTCGTCACGCACTCCGATCTGCCGTACCCCGAAGGCGTTGCGGCCGCCGAAGTGCTGAAGGTCGGCTCGGGAGAGCATCGCGATGAAGCGGCGGCGGAGAATCGCGCCGGCCTTATCGCGCTCGTCGTCAGCTCGATTGCATCGGCGGCGTTTCAGTTGGTTGCCGCGATGCGGCTCTTCGCGAGCGAGTTCGCAGCGTATTTTCGGTTCGGATCGGTGACGACGGGACTAGGGCTCAACGCCTCGCTCGCACTGATTGGGGCGGGGCACCTCATCGGTCTCACAGTGGGCCTCGCCATCTTTACCGGGCTCGTCATTGCATGGGGCATCGCGACGCCGATTCTCACCAGTCTGCATCCGATGGCCGGTGCGGCAGCCGACGTTGCCAACGCGACTTGGGCGCATTACGTCCGGTTCATCGGAACCGGCGTGATCGGGATTGCCGCGATTTGGGCGATCGGTAGATTGATTCCGCCTGTGTGGCACGGACTTCGATCGGCTCTACAAGCATCGCGGTTGCGCGCCCAAAGCGGCAGCGAAACGTTGCCGATCATCGAACGCGATATGCCGATCGGCACCGTCGCGCTGGTGAGCCTGCTGTGCCTGGTTCCGATCGCCGTCGCGCTCATCGCTTTCCTCCACGGGGGCGCTCTGCAAGCGATCATCCCGCTCCTCGTCGTCGCGGCGATCGTGTACATCGTCATCGTGGGATTCTTCGTTGCAGCCGCCTGCGGATACATGGCCGGACTCATCGGCTCGTCGAACAGCCCCGTCTCCGGACTCGCCATTCTCTCGGTCATCGGCGCGTCGCTGCTACTCGCACTCTTTGCGCGCGCCGCGGACGCGTCGGTCTCGACCGCGCTCGTCGCCTATGCGCTCTTCGTGACCGCGATCCTCATCAACGTCGCTACGATCTCGAACGATAACTTGCAGGATCTGAAGACGGGGCAGCTCGTCGAAGCGACGCCGTGGCGTCAACAAGTCTCGCTCGTCATCGGCTGCATCTTCGGTGCGGTCGTCATACCTCCGATTCTCGATCTGTTGAACAAGGCGTACGGATTCGGTGGCCTGCACGGCCTACCGGCGCCACAAGCGACGCTGATCTCGACACTGGCGAAAGGCGTCATTCAAGGTCACATCGATTGGAGTCTCATCGGCATCGGCGTGCTCGTCGGCGCGATGGTCATCGCAGCCGACGAGATCGGCCGCGTCACGAGACGCTACCGTCTGCCGCCGCTCGCTGTTGGGCTTGGCGTCTATCTGCCGCCGGCAACGACGGCGCCGGCCGTCGTCGGTGCGGTGGTGGGAGCGCTCTACAACCGGTGGGTTGCGAAGAAACGCAACGCAGCGGCTGCGCGAAGACTCGGCGTACTCGTCGCATCGGGACTGATCGTCGGCGAGAGCTTGTTCGGCGTGCTGCTTGCGGGCATCATCGTCTTTAGCGGGAAAGCAACTCCGCTTGCGATCGTCGGCGACGGCTTCGCGAACTGGGCATCAATCATCGGCGTGATTGCCTTCGTTCTCATTCCGTGGGCGCTCTATCGCTGGATCGGCAATCGCGCGAAGCGCCTCGATATCTCCGATCTGATCGTACCGGAATGAAGTGGAAGAGCGGGCCGCGCAGCAATGCTTGCGTTACCGGGTACATTCTCTATCCCGCCTCCCGGATGAAGATCCGCGAAAGGACGGCGCGGTGAAACAGGCGGCGTAGAAGCAGGAAGAAATGTCCATACATTTCACAACGGATAATACGATACGGTGTAGCATAACGTACCGTGACACGCGACACCATGCGGAGGCCCATCTCTGAAATGGCGCCCGCACATCGTAGGATTCCGTTCGTTCCGATCGTCGTCGTTGCTGCGATCGCCGTCGCGGTTGCCATTCTTTGGCACGTGATTTTTCCCAGTGCCCTGCCGAACAACGTTATCACGCTTTCGGGCAGGATCGAGGGCGACGATTCAGCCGTCGCGCCGAACATCGGCGGACGCGTGGTGACCGTGACGGTTCGCGAGGGTGACGACGTGCGGACCGGAGACGTGATCGCAACATTGAGCGCCGCGCAGGTTCGGGCGCGCGAGACGCAGGCACGTGCAGCGGTCGCGGCGGCCCAGGCGAGAGCGCAGGCCGCACGCGATCAAATCACCTTCCTCGACACGCAGCTCGCCGCCGCCGAGGCAGACCTTTCACAGAGCCAAGCTGCGTACAGCCTCGCAGCGTTCAATAGAAACAGCGACGTCGCGCTCTATCGGACCGGTGATGTTCCGCAGCAGCAGGAGCGCGCTGCGATCTCGCTGGCCGATCAGGCCTCCGCAACGGTAGCGCTGCGCGCCGCCCAAGTTGACGGCGTGCGGCGACAGATCGCCGAGCAGCGTGCAGCGGTAGCGAGCGCGCTTGCCGACACGCGTCAGGCCGAAGGGCAGCTTGCCGAAGCCAGGGCGAATCGCAGAGATCTCATCGTCCGAGCGCCGTTCTCGGGGACGATCATCACGCGCGTCGTGGAGCCTGGTGAAGTTATCGCCGCGGGGATGCCGGTCGTAACCTTGCTCAATCTGAACAACGTCTACTTGCGCGGTTTCATTCCCGAAGGCGAGATCGGCCGCGTGAAGATTGGACAACGGGCGCGCGTCTACCTGGATTCGAATCCCAATCAACCGCTCGATGCGTACGTGCTGCGTATCGATCCGCAAGCGACGTTTACGCCCGAGAACACGTATTTTCGTAACGATCGGGTGAAGCAGGTTTTCGGGGTGAAGCTCGCGCTGCGATCGGGTTTCGGCTTCGCCAAACCCGGCATGCCTGCCGACGGCGAAATCCTCATCTACGGTTCCTGGCCAAGGGTTCCCTAGGACGTTGTCGGATTTGGGCCATTTTCGGAAGACGGAGACGTGCCTAAGTCCGACAGGCTCCTAGTGCCGGCCGCGCAGCCGGCCGTCCGTGTGCGAAAGCTCGTGAAGCGCTATGGTGCGACCGAGGCGGTACGCGGTATCGACTTCGACGTGGCGTCCGGCGAGATTTTCGGCGTCGTCGGGCCGGACGGTGCGGGAAAGACGTCGACCTTCCAAATCATTGCCGGCGTCGCGAGTGCAACCAGCGGCGATATCGCAGTCTTCGGAGAGCCTGCGCGGGAGGCGCGTCTGAGGACGGGCTATCTCACGCAGGGGTTCACGCTCTATCCCGATCTCACCGTGATGGAAAACATTCGGTACGTCGGCGATCTTCGCTTGACGCCGTCCCACGACGTCGCCGAGCGCGGACTGCGGTACCTACGGATGTTCGGGATGGCGCAGTTCGCCGGCAGACCTGCGGAACAGCTGAGCGGAGGTATGAAACAGAAACTGGCGCTCGCGTGCGCGCTGGTCTCTCAGCCCGACGTGCTGCTCCTCGACGAACCCACGACGGGCGTCGATCCCGTTTCGCGGCGCGAGTTCTGGGATGCGCTCGTGCACCTCTGCGCCGATGGGCTGACCATTCTCGTGGCGACCCCGTATCTCGACGAAGCGGAGCGATGCAATCGCGTTGCATTCATGCATCAGGGTGCGATTCGTCAACTCGGAACGCCCGACGAGTTGCGCAAGAGCCTTCATGCCAAGCGTCTTGAGTTGCGGGTTGCGGATCTGAGCGCCGCCGTTCGCGCGCTGCAAGAGGCACCTACAGATCACAACATCGAGGACGTTCAACGATTCGGCGATCATCTCGATCTCCTGACGCCCAAACCGCAAGAGGCCGAGCAACGCGCCGCAGCGGTTCTGCGCAGCGCCGGCATCGCGGTCGAGGAGGTTCGCGTCGATGACCCGTTGCTCGAGAACGTATTCGTCGCTTCGATGCGATCTGCCGGCGATGCTGCTCCTGACGCGCCCTATCCCGGCAAAAACGCGCATCGCGATCTGCGCGGGAAGATTGCGATCGGCGCGGAGCGCTTGACGAAGCGATTCGGCGATTTCACCGCCGTCGACGGCGTGACGTTCCAGGTGCGCTACGGCGAGATCTACGGCCTCCTCGGCGCAAATGGCGCCGGCAAGACGACGACGATCAAGATGCTGTGCGGACTCGTCGATCCGACCGAGGGGAATGCGCAGCTCGCGGGTGCGGGCGAGCAGCTGCGCTCGGCAGCGGTACGCCAGCGCGTGGGCTACATGTCGCAGTTGTTCTCGCTGTACAACGATCTGTCGATTGAGGAGAACTTGCAATTCTTCGCGGGCGTCTACGGCGTCACGCCGGAGGAGACGCGTGAGAAGATCGGGTGGGTGCTGCGCTTCTCCGGTCTCGAAGGAAGGGAGCGTGAGATCACGGGCAGTCTTCCCGGCGGCTGGAAGCAGCGCGTCGCATTCGGTTCGGCAATCATGCACGAGCCGAGCGTGATTGTTTTGGACGAACCGACTTCGGGAGTCGATCCGCTGGCACGACGAGCGCTTTGGCACGCGATCCAAGAACTTGCCGATGGGGGAGCGGCCGTTCGCGTGACGACGCATTATCTCGAGGAAGCCGACGAGTGCAATCGCCGCGGCTTCATAATCGGAGGCAGAGTTGCTGTCCA
>JAKAPO010000146.1 GCA_021807065.1 bacterium | reverse complement strand
ATCCACCTCTGCGGCATGCTCACCGAGGCCATTCACACGCCGTTCCTGGCCGACCGCATGCTCTCCATCGAAAACGCGCGCTACATCATGAATACGGCGCGGCACTTCGGCGACGAGATCGAGATCAGATCCGGCGGGATCATCGAAAAACGCGCCGCGCACGTCCTGCACGAATGCGAAGCACTGCTCGAGCGCGTCGCGGAGACGGGATTGACGGCGGCCATCGAGGCGGCGGTCTTTGCCGACGTCTCGCGCTCGCCCGAGGGCGGACGCGGCCTCGACGGCGTCTTCGAGCGCGCCGAGGGCTACTGGAACCCGTTCGAAGACGAGCTCGCTCGTAGGGAAACCAACGTAGGCTAGCCAACGGCTTGGGCGTTGCTCCCTGGCTCGGTCCTTGGGAGAGGAAAGGTCCGGCTGACTATGCGTTTGCGAACGGCGGCAGTGGTAGTGTTCTGCGGCGGCTTCTCGTTGCTGGCCGCCTGCAACGGCGGCGGAGGCGGACCGCCCACGATGCCGCAGCCGAAGCCCGCATCGGAGACGAAGAGCACCACGTTCGGCTCGAACCCTAGCACGGTCACGTTCTCGCAGGACGCGGCTGGTGTCTCGGGGAGCGTCTCGTTCCCCGCAACAGCGAGCGGAACCGCGAACGTTTCCGTGACGTTGCAGTCGACGCTGCCGTCGGGGGTGCCGAAGCCGCAGTTCATTACCGCGAGCAGGGGAAGACGCGCCCAGAATCTCGGCGCAAACGTCACCGTGCTCACCTACATTACGGTGGATCCAACGGGGAACGTGAGCTTCAATGCATCGCCGGGATTCGCGTTCGCATTTCCGCCTGGAACGCTTGCCGGTAGCGTCTATCTCGCTTTTTACGATCCCAACAATCCAACTGCGGGCTGGAACGTCGTCTCCGGGCCGCTGGCGGGAAACGGTACCACCGTCGACTTCGTGCAGACGCAACTGCAAACAACGCTCGCGCTGCCGGGCGGAATGACGTACGTCTACGCAATCGTCCAAAACGCGACGCCGCTCTCGCAGGGGGCCGGAACGGTGCTTGCGGGGCCGACTGCCGGACCCGACGGCGGTTGGAGCCCAACTGCCGTTGCCAACGCGCTGCAGTTCCCGGTTCAAAGCGGTTGGGACGGAACCGGAGAGACCGTTGGGATCGTCATCGATTCCGACGTGAGCCGCACGGATCTCACGACCTACCTCAACTACATGCAGGTTCCGACGACGGCGCGAACGGTGACGACCGAATCGGTCGACGGCGGCACCGGCGTCAATGCCGGCGGCTCGCAGGGTGAAGCGACGCTCGACGTCGAGACCGTCGCGGGCCTCGCTCCCGGTGCGAACATCATCATCTACGAGATACCGAGCCTCAGCGACCAGTACATCAACGACGCGTACAATCAAGCGATCAGCGACGGCAAAGCGATGGTGGTCAACTCGTCGTTCGGCGGATGTGAGGGCGGCTCGGTTGGCTCCCCGGGCTATTACGACCAAGCTGCGGACACCATCTTCGCAACCGGCGCGGGCAAAGGCATCGCGTTCGTAGCGTCGTCGGGCGATACCGGGAATCAGTGCAGCGCTGGCGTCGTGGGAGTGGGTTTCCCGGCGAGCGATCCCAACGTGATCGGTGTAGGCGGAACCGAAACGAATCCTCCGACGTACGGACTCACGAGCAACACGGTCTGGAACGATACGTCTTGCGGATCGCAGTGCGGCGGTGGCGGCGGCGTTTCCGGTGAATGGGCGATTCCTGCCTTCCAAAACGGCCTTGCCGGCGTTTCGTCTGCGACGGATCGGAACGTGCCCGATCTGTCCATGCCGGCCGAGGACACCGACAACTACACCGCCGGATCGTGGTCGCCCAGCAACGGCACGTCCTGGGCCGCACCGCAGATGTCTGCATTGATGGCGGAGGTGTATCAATACTGTCAAACGTCGCTTGCGAATCCCGTGAAGATGCCGTACGACGTGTTTGCATCGACGCCCGCAGCGTTCGTCGACGTGACGCAGGGCAACGATCAGATGGGCACGTCGACGCCGTACTATGCGGCGGGAACGGGTTACGACGACGCAAGCGGGATCGGCGTGCCGCTCGGTATGCCGTTTGCAAACGCGATCTGTCCGAATCGCGTTGCTCCCGGGATCTTGCGCGCGCAGACGTTCACGTCATTCGTGACGCACCGGCCGGCCGCCGCCTTTAGCGTGGACGTGACACCGAGGATTCGCGGCCTCATCGATCAGGGAGCGCGATCGGCAGGTGCGCCGACTCGCATCCAAATCGTCTTGCGGCCGACGGCGACGCTTGCGAGCGATGAAGCGGGCGTTGTCTACACGCTGCAGCGCGCAGGATTCACGATCGTCAAGACGTTCTCGGATCACGTGGTCGTCGATGCAACCGCCCCGAGCGGCGTCGTCGCGGCATACTTCAATACAGAGATGCACGACGTCGTGCAGAGCGGCTACGGGGTTCGCTATATGCCGATGACGTCCGTCACGATTCCTTCGGCTCTCGCGCCCTACGTCGCCGGTGTCAATCTCGACGACGTGGTGACGCGCTTCATTCCACCGGGATTACGCCGCTAAGACGAGTTACCCGACCAGGGGCTGATGACTTTCAGCCCCTCAAACCCGGGGATGTCGAAGTGACGAACGTTCCGCGTCACGACGGCCAGACCGTTGGCGAGCGCAATAGCCGCGAGCTGTGAGTCGATAATGGGTAGCTCGCGCCCTTTCCGGCGCGCATCGCCCATTGCTTCTCCCCAGATTTGCGCGGCGGCAGCGTCGAGCGGCATTATGCGGTCCTCGAAATTCTCGATGATCGATAACGTCCACTTCAAGATGCGTTCGCGCTCGGCAGTCGACTTCAAGGGCGCAACCCCCTGCACGAGTTCGCCTATCGTCGGCGCACCAATATAGGTTTCCTCGAATCTCTGTTGCTGCAACCACGATACGTATCGGCGATTCGGCGCCGGCTTACGAGTCTCAGAGACGGCGGTCGTGTCAAGGAGAAAGGGCAAGGTTAATCCTCGCCCTGGCCGGGTTCTTCGCCGCTCCAGAACGCTGGACTGCTGAAGTCGACCGGCGGTTCATACGGTTCCCTGTACTCCGGCAGTGGGATCCCACCCGGAATCTTCGCTCCTGTCAGGAGAAACGAAATGAATGGATCCTTGCCTCCGCCGCGCAGCGACGTGTATTGGTCGCGCGAGAGGACGACCACCGCTTCCTTGCCGCGACGGGTCACCGTCTGCGGCTCGCCCTTCATCGCCGAATCGAATACCTCCGAGAACTTCGCCTTGGCTTCTTGTAGCTGCCAGGGTTGACTGCGCCTGCGTCTCATATCTGACTAGACCGACTAGTATGATACGATACAGCCACGCGGACTGCAAGAGCCTTGAGGCGCCTCCTCCGCCGTCGCCCGTCGCTGCGCTCGCTCGGGATGACAGATGCTCAGGGTGAGACGGGCGTCCTCCCGAATAGCGGCGCTCATGCCCGAGTTGGTGAGGCCATATGGCGACACGCGCGACGATGGCAAGGTGCAGCTGTCGTTCACGCTGCCGATCGAGTGGAGCGAGCGCGCCGACGAGGCGGCGCGGCGGCTCGTCGCGTCAATGGGCTTTCGCGACGTGCAGGTCGCCGAAGGCAGGCGCGCTGCGTCGGGATTTTCGTTCTTCGTCGTCTATGCGTCGACGCCGCAGGCTGTCGACCTTGCAACGATTCCTCCACCGGCGATGCGCGGCCCGAAGATGGAGATGGAGGAGATCGACGCGTACATTCGCGAGCACGTCGGCCGTAAGATCAAGATCGCGGGCGCGTGCATCGGCACGGATGCGCATACCGTCGGCATCGACGCGATCCTCAATATGAAAGGATACAAGGGCGACTACGGGCTCGAGCGCTACGCAATGTTCGAAGTCTTCAACCTCGGAAGCCAAGTTTCGTCCGAATCGCTGATGCGCTTTGCCAAAGAACACGAGATCGACGTGCTGCTCGTCTCGCAGGTCGTCACGCAGAAGCAGAGCGACGTCAAGAACTTCACCGAGCTTGTCGAAATTCTCGAGGCGGAGCACACGCGCGATCACGTGCTCCTCATCGCCGGCGGGCCGCGGGTGACGAACATGCTCGCTGCAGAGCTGGGCTACGACGCCGGCTTCGGCCGCGGAACCTTGCCGAGCGAAGTCGCCTCCTACATCGCTACGAAGATGGCAGAGAGAAATGCATTGCGTTGATGCGCTTCCCTCGACGTCGCTCAGTGCTCTGCACTTCGCCCGCTCGGGATGACAGAATGCTTGGGATGACAACGCTACCCACCGCTCGAACGCGAAACGGAGAAATGTGAACGACGTAGCTCTTATCACCGGCATCACCGGACAGGACGGTTCCTATCTCGCCGAGTTTCTGCTGGAGAAGGGGTATCGCGTCGTTGGGATGACGCGGCGCACCAGCACCGACGTGCACGAGCGCATCCGCCATCTCATCGACGACATCGAATTCGTCTCCGGCGATCTGTTGGATCAGTCTTCGATTACCGCAATCGTCGATCGCATCCGGCCCAACGAAATCTACAACCTTGCGGCGCAATCGTTCGTTCCGACGTCGTGGCTGCAGCCCGTCCTCACCGGCGAGTTCACTGCGCTCGGCGTCACGCGCGTGCTGGAAGCGATTCGTGCGGTCGATCCCAAGATTCGATTCTACCAGGCCTCGAGTTCAGAGATGTTCGGCAAGGTACGGGAGTCGCCGCAAAGGGAGAGCACGCCGTTCTATCCCCGCAGCCCTTACGGCGTCGCAAAAGTGTACGGACACCTCATCACGGTAAACTACCGCGAATCCTACGATCTCTTTGCTTGCGGTGGCATACTTTTTAACCACGAGAGTCAGCGTCGGGGGAAGGAGTTCGTCACGCGTAAGATCAGCGACGGGGTTGCGCGGATCAAGCTTGGACTCGCGAAGCAATTGCGCATGGGGAATCTGGATGCGCAGCGTGATTGGGGATTCGCGGGTGATTACGTGCGCGCGATGTGGCTCATGCTGCAGCAGGAGAAGCCCGACGACTACGTCATCGGCACCGGAAGGATGCACAGCGTGCGCGATTTTCTGCGCGTCGCCTTCGACGTTGCGGGGCTGGGTTCGTACGAACCGTTCGTCGTCGTCGACCAGGCGTTCGTGCGTCCGGCAGAGGTGGATCACTTGATTGCCGACGCCTCCAAAGCCAAGCGCGTTCTCGGTTGGGAGCCTACCGTCACCTTCGAGCAACTCGTGGAGATGATGGTCAAATCAGATATCGAGCTGCTTCGCAAGCATGTGCCTTGATGCGCTTCCCTCGACGTCGCCTCAACGCTATCGCGTTTCGACTCGCTCGGGATGACGGGAGTGAAACGGCGCGCGAAGCGCAGCCAGCTTTTCTGCGGGCGCGAGTCCCATGCGCCTCTCCAGACATCGCTGATGTGGAAATCCCACGTCCGAAGGACACACCGGAAGTGATCGCTATCTGTCGTAGGTGGCCCCGCAGGGGCCATGGTGTGCTCGGGATGACAAGACTCGGGATGATCGGATAAGGTGCGCGCGCTCGTAACCGGTGCGGGAGGCTTCGTCGGGAAGCATTTGATTGCCGCGCTTGCAGAGGATGGTTGGGAGACGTTTGCGGCGGGTGGGCCGAGCGACGAGGGCGTCGACGCGCATATCGACGTAAATGACCTTGCGTCGTTGCGCGATGCGTGCAGGCGTGCGAGACCCGACGTAACGTTCCATCTCGCCGCGCAGAGCTTCGTTCCACAGTCGGTGCGCGCACCTGCGGAAACGTACGAGACCAACGTCATCGGCACCGCAAACGTGATGCGAACCGTGCGCGAACATGCGGCGCACCACGGCAAAAAACCGCGAGTGCTGTTCGCCAGCTCCGCCGAGGTGTACGGAGCGCGTCCGGCCGCCGATCTGCCGTTGGTCGAGTCGCTCGCCCCGCAGCCGCGCAATCCGTATGCGGCGAGCAAGGTCGCCGCCGAAGCCATACTGCTCGGCGAGATGCACGTGCTCGGCGGCGACGTGGTGATCGCCCGTTCGTTCAACCACATCGGTCCCGGACAGAGCGAGCAGTTCGCGATTGCTGGATTCGCACTCGAGCTTGCCAAGATCGCCGCTGGTGGCGAAAAGATCTTGTACGTCGGAAATCTGGAGCCGGAACGGGACTTTCTCGACGTGCGCGACGTTGTGCGGGCGTACGTCGCCCT
Organism: bacterium; assembly: GCA_021807065.1. Lineage (GTDB taxonomy): Bacteria > Vulcanimicrobiota > Vulcanimicrobiia > Vulcanimicrobiales > Vulcanimicrobiaceae > Tyrphobacter. The sequence continues at coordinate 181 of JAKAPO010000146.1, read as the reverse complement.
CGCGAAGATCGGAGAACGCGGCGAGATCTACAATGTGTGCAGCGGGCGCGCGGTCAAGGTGCGCGACGTGCTCGGCGAGCTGATTCGCATCGCCGGCGTGCCGGTCGAGGTGCGCAGCGATCCCCAGCGCCTGCGAGCCGCCGAAACGGCGATCTCATTCGGTTTGAACGTAAAACTCGTC
>JAKAPO010000145.1 GCA_021807065.1 bacterium | reverse complement strand
CCGCGGCGGCTAAACCCATCCAACCAGCGCGCGAAAACGTCAGGACCATCGCAATCGAACCCAGGACGAGCGCCGCGAGCGCGGCCGCGCGCATTACGCGGCTTTGCGAAGCTGCAGCAACGCCACCGGCCAGCGGAATCAAGATCACGAGGTATCCCGCGAGCTCGCCCGGGAGCACGAACGTCCCAATAGCTCAGCCGTGTCCGATCACGTACTGCATCGTCGGCCAGCGCAAGAAAGTCATTACGATCGCCGCGGCGGACGCCAGCGCACACGTTGCGAGCAGCGACCAAAAGATCGTGGGTGCGACGTACTGTTCGCGGTAGTAGCGCAGGACGCCAAGATGCCAGACGATACCGAGCGCGAAGATTCCTATGAAAATCAATCCGGCGAGAGGATCGAATCCGAGCAACGCAGCGAGCACGGCTGCACCGAGCCACGCGAGCAGCGGAAGAAGGGTGGGGGCAGGTTCGTGCGGCGTAAGCGCCAGTCGCGCTGCGTAGACGAGTCCCAACAGAGCAATCGCGCAGAGTATCGTAGCGGCGGCGTGCGGGGAGAGCAGCGAGACCCCGGGGACGTGCACCGCCTCGAGCGTGATAAGCGACGGAAACAACGGAACGAGCGCGTTCGTGAACGCGAATGCCGCCGGCGTTACGAAGCGCACGGCGTGTCGGCACGCGAGACGAGTTCTGCAATGCGCTCGGCGATGCGTCGTGCACCCCCCGCTCGACCCATCCGCTCGCGACCGATCGCCCCGAGGCGCGCTAGGCGCTGCGGGCTGTCGAGCAATTCCGACACGGCGCGTGTTGCAGTCGACAGATCGCTGCTCGCTATCACGAGGGCATCACCGAGAAGCCGGCTCTGGCGCCATCGATACGAAGCGTGCTCTTTATCGACGCCGCGATCGAATGCCAGTACCGCCCGGCCGGCGGCGGCAGCGGCTTCGTTTGCCGTCCCGGCCTGACCGAGCACCAGCAAGGCGGCGTGGAGTACGGCGGCTATCTCGCCTCCCCAGGCGCGAACCAGCACGCGGCTCCCGTGCATCACTTCGAATGGAATGTCGCGTTCCGCCCTCGAGCGCAGCTCGCAGCCGGCGTCCCGGAGAGCACCGGCTATTCGCTCCGCATCGATGCCTGGGGCGATCGAAAGCATCGCGCCCAAACCGGCGCGGTCGCGCGCCACCGCCGAAAAGATGCGCGTCAAGAAGACCGCATCCTCGTATGCGTGCGCGCGGCTGCCGGGAAGCAGGGCGACGGCACTCGTGAAACCCTCGGTAAGTTCGGGCCGCAACCTCTCCGGATTGCCGAAGAGGTCCGCGATCACGTTTCCAGGAGCTTCGGCGGCGATACCGTGCGATCGTAGCCGATCCGCCGTCGGCTCGTCGCGAACGAACGCTTCTCGCGCTCTACGCAAGATGCGTTCCTCCAATCTCCCGTAGGGCGCAACGTAGACGCTCTTCGCCGTTCCGACATAGGCCACGGGCCGTCGTGTCTGCAATGCCATCCAGAGCGCGAACGTGTCGCCGACCGCGACGACCGCGTCGTAGCGATCGGCGGTACGGCGCAGATACTGCCACTGCCGAACCGTCAGCCGGAGCAGGCCCGCCCGAAGATCCCGCAAGATGTTTGCAACGTTTCCCATCGCGATCAAACCGCCGCTGGGCATGCGAGCACGTGGACCGACCTCGCTCGCGAATCGCGCGGGAATATCGCCGACCAAGCCGAGATGCTCGATCTCGATCTGCGGTGCGAGCGAGCGCAACTCGGCGGAGATCCGATCGGAGATCGCTACCTCGCCGTGCCCGTTGCTGACGAAGAGCACGCGGCTCACGGCGGACCCAACAACGGCAGGAGCGCAAAGTCCGCGATCCGGCATCTTGCCCGTGTGGCGTCGTACTCGAGTTCGGTGCGCGACACGTAGCGCCCGTATGGTCCGGCATGCACGATCGGGACTTCCCCGACGCGCTCCGGAACGAAGAGCGTGTCGTGGCTATGGCCGCCCAGAATGAGATCGATTCGCTGAACCGCGGCTGCGAGTACTCGGTCGGCGTGCAGCCCCAGATGCGACAGAACGATGAGGATTTCGCCTTCGGGAACGCTGCGCGCGTACTCCGATACGACGTCGAACGGTGGAAGAAAACGCCATCCGAATATGCGTTCCCAGCGACTTCCCGTCGGATACTGGACGACGAGTAGACCCAGCACGTGTACGTTCCGAGCGCCATCGCCGGGCGGTTGCAGTATCAGCGAGGACGCAAACGGTAAGGTTCGTCCACGCGTATCAACTAGGTTGCTGCAGACCAACGGATGACGCATGCGGCGGGCGCGCGCGGCGAGCAGCGGGAAGAGATAGTGGAACTCTCTGTTCCCCATCGCCTGAGCGTCGTATCCCGCTCGATCGAGTTCACCGATGACGGGCTCGCTGCGGTGATAGATGCTTTGACTTCCTCGCAGCGCGTCGCCGCAGTCGAAAAGCAGGCCCGGCCGCTCCGTGCGTAAGGCGACGATGCGCGGTGAGAAGCCGCGGTGATCGTGCAAGTCCGATGTGTGGTAGCAACGAATCATCAGAGAACCTAGTGGCCTAGTGCCGCGCCATTGAAAGCGCGAAATCCGCGATCGCCTCGATCGCGCCTTCATCCCCCAGTGCAGATCGCAACGCCGTGGCGCGCTCTTCGAAGCGCTGCCTGTCGCGGAGCAGTTGATCCATCGCGCGAGCGAGGCGCTGCGGCGTTGCGTCATCCTGAAGGTACTCCGGGACGAGCTCTTCATTCATGATGAGATTCGGCAACGTGATGAAACGCCCGCCGAAGATGCGGCGCTGCATGCGCCTTCCGTACCAAACGACGCTCGGTGAAACGACGTAGAGGGCGACCGCCGGAACCCCGAGCAGCAGGGTCTCGAGTACTGCCGTCCCCGATGCAACCCACGCTGCGTCGGCATCCTGAAGTGCGGCGCGTACTCCGATTTCCACGGCTACGTCTCGGGCGCCAAAGCGGTCTATTGCCCGACGTATTCTCTCTCGAATGCCATCGTCCGCAGCTCCGATGGTCGCCCGAAGATAAGGCCGCCGCAGGCGCAACTCCTCGAGCGCCTGCAAGAGAATTGGAACGTGTCTCTTCAACTCGCCGTCACGGCTTCCGGGAAGAAGCGCCACATGACCGCGGTCGGCCGGCGGCAGCGGACCCACGGCTCGGGGCGCATAGTACGACAGCAACGGATGACCGAAATACCGTATGGGCAATCCCAGGTCGCGGTAGAATCGCTCTTGATGTGCGAACGCCGTCACCGGCACCGTCCATCTGCTCACCGCCCGCGCCGTTCGCTCGCTATCGAGCCACGCGCCCGGAGGGAACAGGTACATGATCGCGCCGTCGTAGTGTAACCGCTCGCGTAGCGTCTTCGCTAGGCGTACATTGAAGACGCCGAAATCGACGAGAATCACGAGATCCGGTTTCGATTTTGTGAGATGGAACGCCGTCAGCAACATTTGAAGCAGGAGCTTGGGAATACGCGGGATTGCAGCGAGCGGCCCCATGCTCGCCCATCCGGTATGGTCGCGCCATAACGCAAAGCCGCTTTCCCGCATAGCGCTCGCACCGATTCCCTCAAACGCCGCCTGCGGATCGCGCCCGCGAATCGCCGTGGCGAGAAGAACCGCGCTACGCTCGCCCGACGGCTCCCCCGTAGAAAAAAAATAGCGCACGGCTTTAGGGTCGGGGTATGTCCGCTGAGGAGGATCTGAACGAGCCCCGGGAGCCAGGAGGGCGGAGGGGCGAGGAAGTCAGCAGGAGCGGAGCCATGGATGGCGGAGCGACGAGCGGCTCCGAAGCGGGCATACTCCGACCCTCAATCACGGCTACTTCAGGATGCCTCGTTGCGAGGGGGCTTCGAGAAACGCGATGACCTCGCGGCCGCAGGCGGTCGTTACGCTCTGCTTCATCGCCACGATCGCGCGCGAAACGTTCATCTTGGGATCGTAGAGCAATTTGTAGAAGCGCTTGATTTCGTTGCGTTCGTCTGCAGAAAAACCCGCGCGGCGCAACCCGACGCTATTCAACCCGTACGGCTTCGCGGGATTGCCCTCGACGAGGAAGAACGGCGGCAGGTCTTTGTTGATCTTGCTCATCCCTCCCACCATTGCGTACCGCCCGACGCGAGTGAACTGATGAACGCCCGCCATGCCGCCTAGGAGCGCACAGTCGCCGATCTCGACGTGTCCGGCGACTTGCGCCAGATTGCTCATCGTAACGCCGTTGCCTATCACGCAGTTGTGTGCGACATGCACGTATGCAAGCAATAGGCAGTCATCCCCTACCGCCGTTATTTCGTTCTCTCCGGTTGCGCGTTGAATCGAGACGTACTCCCGCAGCACGGTGCGATCGCCGATTCGCGTAAAGGCCCGCTCGCCTTTGTACTTGCGGTCCTGCGATGCGGCCCCGATCGTCGCGAACGGATAGATCGTGCAGCCGGATCCGATCTCCGTCCAGCCGTTGATGACGACATGAGCTTGCAGAATCGTTCCGTCACCGATCTCCACGTTCTCGCCGACGACGCAGTATGGCCCAATTTCCACGCCCGAGCCGATCCGCGCGTTCGGATGGACGATCGCAGTCGGGTGAATCATATGGGCAGCCTCAAGCCTTGAGGATTGCCGCGTCGCCGCCGACCATGCGGTCGTTGTTGTTGATCGAAAACATGAGCTCGGCGATGCAGGCGATCTGATCTCCCACTTTGGCTTCGGCCTTGACCCAGCCGATGTTCCGCTTGTGGCGGAGCATACGAATCTCCATGTCGAGCCGGTCGCCCGGGACGACGGGCCGGCGGAATTTCGCATTGTCGATACCGACGAGATAGGGAATCTTGCGTGCGAACTCTCCGCGACGAAGGACGACCGCGCCGCCCATCTGTGCGAGCGCTTCGATCTGGTATACTCCCGGGAGCACCGGGTAGCCCGGAAAGTGTCCGAGGAATACCGGCTCGTTGAACGTGACGTTCTTGTAACCGCGCACGAACACCATCGGCTCGAGTTCCGTGATCCGGTCGACGAGCAGCATGGGATAACGATGAGGCAAGATCTCCATGATCTGCTGGATATCCATTTCGCAGTTCACGTTGGAGAGGGAACCTCATGCGTGCGCGAGAGCGAGCGCTCTCGAAGCTCGCGGACCGCGCGAACGTGTAAATCGTGGCCGCTCTTGATCGCGACGATGTCGCACCGTGGCCTCATGCCAAGCAGTGAGAGATCGCCGAGCAGGTCGAGCACTTTGTGCCGTACGACCTCGTTGGACCAGCGGAGCTCCTGCATCGCGCCGTTCGGAGAAAACACGATTGCATTGTCGAGGCTGCCGCCTCGCGCGAGGCCACGTGCGCGCAACGCCGTCACCTCGTCCAGGTATCCGAAGGTTCTCGCGGGCGCGATCTCGCTGCGATACGTGGCGGCGTCGATCCATCCGTCGAAGTACTGCACGCCGACCGGCGGCGGAAAATCTGCAACGAACCGCACGCGTAGCCCGTCACCGGGAAGCACGATCAGTGCACGGTCGCCGTCGCGCATCTCGAACGGCTCGAGCGGTTCGAAATCGATCGTAGGACGTGACTGCTTCTCGATGCCCGCCTGCGCGAACGCGTCGGCGAACGCCTTGGCGCTGCCGTCGACGATGGGAATCTCCGGCCCGCTCACCGCAATTTCCGCATTCGCGATCTCCATGCCGAAAAGCGCCGAAAGCACGTGTTCCACCGTCGATACCATGTGCGTTCCGATCCCGAGTACGGTCGCTCGGGCCGTTTCAACGACGTGTTCGCCGGTTGCTGGCACCCGCACGCCATCGATCACGAACTGCACGCCGTGATCCGTCGGCGCAGGGCGGATTTCGACGCTTGCGTCGGCCCCCGTGTGGAGGCCGACGCCGCTGAACCGCACCGCATCTCTCAACGTCGCCTGTGTCATGAGTTTAACTTGCGCTCCAGCGCTTCAACACGGGCGATGACCTTTGGCAGGTTTCGAAGCATGACCTCCGTCTTCAAGTGCTCGCGATGCTCGCGCCCCGGCATTCCCGAGAGGGTTATCCCATCGGGGACGTCTCCCCAGACGCCGGTCTGACCGGCAATCGTGACGTGCGATCCGACGGCAATATGTCCCTTGAAGCCGACTTGTCCCCCGACTTTGACGTAGTCGCCGATTACGGTGGAGCCGGCCAAACCCGTGAGAGAAGCAAAGACGCAATGCCGCCCGATACGGCAGTTGTGGCCGACTTGCACGAGATTATCGATCTTCGTTCCCTCGCCGATCAGCGTACTGCCCGTTTGCGCGCGATCGACGCAACTGTTCGCACCGACCTCCACGTCGTCTCCCAAAACGACGTTCCCCGCTTGCGGGATCCGCTCGAGTCGATCGCCGACGAACGCCCACCCGAATCCTTCGCTCCCGATGACGCAACCGGCATGGAGTACAACTCGCTTTC
>JAKAPO010000144.1 GCA_021807065.1 bacterium | reverse complement strand
CGGGATGACAGGGGTGGGCCGCGCTTCCCGGTGGTTAGGGCGGGGCGCGCTTCGCGGTGGTTAGGGCGGGGCGCGCTTCGCGGTGGTTAGGGTGGGGCGCACTTCGCGGTGGCTAGGGCGGGGCGCGCTTCCCGGTGGCTAGGGCGGGGCGCGCTTCGCGGTGGTTAGGGCGGGGAGCACTTCGCGGTGGTTAGGGCGGGATGCGCTTCCCGGTGGTTAGGGCGCGCCTCCCGGTGGTTAGGTGTAGTCGACCTCCGTCATCATGCCGTCCATCATGTGCACCTCGTTGTGGCAGTGCAGCAGCCAGCGTCCGGGGGGTGAGTCTGCATCGAAGATCCAGCTCAACGTCCCGTTGTTCGCAGGCACGAGCGAGACGTCTTTGGCGAGCGGGCGCGCCAGGGCAGTGCCGTTAATCTCCACCACCTCGAACCGGTGGCCGTGGAGGTGCATCGGATGATCCATATCCGTCTTGTTCGTGAAGGAGATCTTGACGCGGTCGCCGTGGTGCACCGCTATCTTCGGTGTATTCGGCCACTGCTTGCCGTCTATCGACCAAATCGACGTCCCCCATTCGCCACCGCCGAGCGTCAGCATCTTGCGCACGTCGACACCGCTTTCATTTACGGAAGGAGCGACACCGCCGGCTTTCTCGTACGTGAAGTAGTCGACACCCACGAGTGACTGTTGAACCGCTTGCGGCGAGGTCTGTTCCATCCCGGGAGTTCTGACGACGACAGCCTGTTCGTAGGCGAGCGGATCGCTCGATAGGCCCTGTAGCAGCCACGCGCCAGGTTTCGTCACCTCAAACCAGGCGTCGTAACGTTCCGCAACGCCGATGCGCAGTGCATCCACTTCGATGGGTTGGGCCAGCGGATTTCCGTCGGAGTGCGTCACGTGCAGCCGATGGCCGGCGAGCCGCACGTAACGCGTTTGCGTTGGATTTGCATTCAGGATTCGAAGCCGTACACGATCGCCGACGGCAACCTTGAGCGCTCGCGTGTTGGGATAACTCGCGCCGTCGATGCAGTGCGCGACGTAGGCGACCTCGTCGCCCATTTTGTCGGTCGGGGACATCGCCATCATCTCCGGCGATCCCATCGGATCGGTCATCGGCGCAGAACTCGTGCCCTTCATCGCGGCGGCGACGCTGCGCATGTCGGGAACATCGTGGAAGATCAAGGCGAACTCGCGATCCGCGTGCTCGTCGTGAGGGTCCTCGACGATGAACATGCCAAAGAGACCGCGCAACGCTCCCAACTGAAAGCCGTGATCGTGGTACCAGCGCGTTCCCGGCGGACCGGGCGTGAATTCGTAGAGGAAACTTCCGCCGTTCGGCACTAACGCTTGCGTAAGACCTGGCACGCCATCCATTTTGTTCGGCAGGATCATCCCATGCCAGTGCACGGTCGTTCCGATGTCGGTGAGGTTATGGTATCTCACGCGAACGCGCTGGCCGTGGACGACGCGCAGGAGCGGTCCCGGCAAGTGGCCGTTGTACGCGAGCGCCGCGAACGCGACGGCTGAAGTGGGTGTAAACGTGAGCGGCGCGGCGGTAAGGGTGTAGTCGACGACTTCGCTCGCAAGCGCTCGTTTCGAGAGCGGCGTGATTGCAGCAACCGCCATCGCGCCGGCGGTGCGAGAGAGAAACACGGCCCTTTTCAAGAGTTCCCTCCTACTTCTATCGTTTTTTCGATGGTCCTCGTACCGTATCGTACCTCGATGATCCACGGTCCGGCCATGTTGAACTGCAGTATGCCGGAGAGAACGCGCGGATCGTTCGTCGGACGAAGCGCGGTTTCGTATTGATGCGACTCGATGCCCATCTGCATGATCGCCGTCGCCGTCGCCGACGTAGGCGCCGCGCCGGCAAACCGAACGAGGACGGTCGCCTCGGTGGTTGGATTTTCGGGCTGCAGCGTGATCGTCGCAAGATTGCCGGAGAGACCGCCGTCCAAGCTCGAGAGGTACGCAACGATCTCCTTGATCTGCGCCGTGTCGAAGCCGAAGTTCGGCATCGGCGGCCGCGGATTGGCGATGAAGCCGGCAATTCGCGCCGGCGTCAGGCGATGCTCGATGCCGAAGAGTCGTGGTCCGACGTCACCCTGAAAGTTTGCGCCGTGGCAGCCGGTACATCCGTTCGCCGCAACGAGTTCGCTGCCGGCGTTCGCCAGCGCCACCTCGGCTTGCGCGGTACTTGCAGCGATCGTGGATTCGCCGGGTATGGGCACGACGCTTATTCCGGTTGGTTCGCTGAAGAGGAATCGTTTGCCCGGCTCGTACGGTCCGGCGAACGCGAGCTGCAAACTGATTTGCGGCCGCATCTGCGGGCCGACGAGTAGTTCGCCGACGAGCGCCATGTTCGGCAGGATGTTGTGCGCGTAGTCGAACACGTATTGCCGATTCAGCGTGTCGGAACTCGCTACGTCGTAACGCAGCAAGAGATGGTTCTGCCAGCCGAGGTCGCGCTCGATCTCGAACATGAAGCCGTTGAAAGGGACGTTGCTTTCCTGAAGGGTCGGCTGTGCGTCGAAGCCATGGTAAAACATCGTTTGCAGATGCCACGCTGTCGTCTGGTAGCCGTAGTAGAGTCCCTCGCGAGTGAACGCATCGCTGCCGGCGAAGATGCCGATTGAAGTATGCAGTGGTGCGAAGCCTCGCATCGCGACGAGTCCGACGCTCCACGGTTGGGACATGCCGCCGTACGAGATGTTGAAGTCGAGCGTTCGAGGATTCACCGTGCGGTTGTAATCGAGTGCGTCGCCGGTCGAGCCGCTGCCGGTGAGGTAGGAGAGATTATACATGAACTCGTTCGACATGCCGTTGAAGGCGAGGCCCCAGCGCGCATCGTTGGGATCGAAGGGGTTTTGGCCCGTCGTCTGCGTCGCAAGCAGGTAGTCGCCGATCGTCCATGCGTGTGCGGGCATGAACGGAAATGGCGTGTGGAACTTGCCGAGCTGGAGCGAGTTGGTGCCGTGGAGCAGACCGTTCCACGAGAGCCACATCTGCTCGGTTTGACCGATCTGGCCCGAGTCGATGACGTGTTGCTCCAAGTACCACGTGAAGTTGCGCCCGAGAAAGCCGCCGCCAAGCAGTGAGAGGTCCGAAACCATCAGCTGTCCCGGCCGCTGCTTGTTCGCGACGAGCGACGTGACGTACGCGCGCACGGAGAAAGGGAGCGCTTGATCCTGCGAGCTGCGATTGAGGATCTGGAAGTTCGACATCATGACCATCATACCGTAACGTGTCATGCCGGGGAACGTCGTGTGACACTCCTCGCACGAGACGCCTTGCCCATTGGCAAATACCGGAATCGCCCAAGCCGCGGATGAGCTGGCGATCGTAAAAAGCGCGGCAAGCCAGAAGACGAGTGCAGCACGGAAAGCGAGCAGTTTAGAATCCCTCCGTGAGGCGCACGAGGAAGGTGCGGCCGGGTACGATTTGCGTGGTATTGAAGCCGTTAGCGATCTTGATGATATACTGGTGATTGAGGATGTTCTGCATGTCGAGCCGTATGCCGAACCCGCTCTGCGCGTTGCCGAAGAGATTGCGCCCGATGCTACCGTCGAAGGTGAGATGTGTCGGTAATCTGCCACTCAGCGTAGTCGTTGCGTTCTCGAACGCGACCGGATAACCGGTACCGTAGTCGGCCTGCAGCGTTGCATACCACCGCCGTTCGGCGCCGAAGCGGCTCGTGTAACCTCCAGAGGCGGCAACCGTTTGATCGTGATCTTCCGGCGAAAGCAACTCCGGCGAGGTGATCGGAACGCCTGGTGGGTTCGGCGCCGGCCCGAAAAGGAAGGTCGATCCGGAGATGCCGCCGGCCTGCGACGTCGAGATCGTCGCGGTGAAGAACGCGTAGTTCTGGTTGAGCATGCGATCCTCGAGACGAAAATCGATGCCCGCATAACGTCCGATCGCGTTGTTGAAGACCGCGAAGAGCGGCGTATTGAGCAATTGCGTGGTGTCGAGAACGTTGACGACGCTGCGCTCGTCGATGTCGACGTAGCCCTTGATTTGCGGCGAGAACGTGTGCTGCAAACCCATCTCGAAGAGCGCATCGCGCTCGGGTTTGAGGTCGTAGACGGGCCTGGCGACGCACGCACCCGAGCCCGCGCCGAGCAGCGCGCAGTCTTGGCGCACGTCCTCGAGCTGCGGCGCCGCATAGAAGCGGCCGTAGTAGATGTGGAAGATATTCTTGGGATCTCCCTGCAGGTTGATGCCGATGCGCGGTTCGACCATGTCGCCGCCGACGTATCCGGTCGAATGGTCGTAGCGTAAGCCGTATTGGATCGAGAGGTAGGAGAGCGGCGTCCAAGTGTCTTCGGCGTAGGCGCCGATCTGCGCACCGGGCTGACCCTGATTCGTGTAGACCGGGAAGTATGGCGAAACGTGGGCGCGCGCCGCGTTGCAGTAGAGGTTGTAGCACGCGAAGGTTTGGTTCGCGGTGAAGCTCTCGCGGCTCGCGTCGATGCCGGCCTTCCACGCGTGCGTTCCGGCAGCGCGAAAATCGTTGATCCGGATTCCGGCATACGAAGCGAAGCGATCTTGATCGAGACCGATCAGATGGGTTCCGGCAAACGTCGCCAACACGTCGTTCGGAAGATCCCCGGCGTAGACGATCCGCGTCATGCGGTACCAGGGGACGATCTTGAAGACGCCGTTACCGTCCTGCGACGTGAGCGTATAATTGAAAGTGGCGAAACGATCGTACTCGCGCTGAACGTCGCCGGTGCCGGGCAGGCTCACCTGCGGATCGATGGGGTCGTAGGGGTTCGTGTTTATCGGAATCTGAAACTGTGAGAACTGGTTTCCGTAGTCGAACGCCAACGTCGATCGCGGCGTCGCTCGCGTGATCGCGCGAAAGAACTCGTCGCTCTCGGAGCTTGTATCGTGAGAGGGAACGTACGTCGGCGCGTCGATGCCCCAGTTCGTCCGCTGCGAATTGAGATCGAGAAAGAGTTCGGTCGTCCCAGTGCGAGCCTCATCGGTGAGTTCGCTGATGGCTTGTCCTGCGTTGCCGGCGCCGGCGGTGAGTTGCCCATAATTTCCTCGGGCGATATCGGTGGGGCGATCGGTGATGATGTTGACGAGCGCACCCATGCGGCTGCCGCCGTACTCGGCCGGGAAGGCGCCGGTGTAGACTTCGAGCGAGTCGATGTCTTTGGGATCGACGACCTCGGCAAAGTTCGCACTCGTCGCCAGCGGCAACGGTGCCCCGTCGATCTCGTACGTAATGCCGTGAAAACCGAGCGCGACCGGTTCGTTGTACGAGAACTGCACGATCCCCGGCAGCGTCTCGATCAACTGGTTCAGACTGTTCTCGTCAGGGGACGTTTGGATCTGCGATTTCTCGATGTGATTGATGGCGACGGGCGTTCCGGTGACGCCCGCCGTCCCCACGACCGCGGCTTGAGCGATGGTGCGAAGGTCGTGCGAAAGCGCGACGTTTACCTCGAGCACCGATCCGCCGGAAACGTTGACGGCGATCGATCGATCGGGCGCATCGTCTGCGCGCGCGACCAGTGTGTACGCGCCGAACGGCACTTCACTGAAGGCATAATGACCGTGCGAATCGGTCTTGGTGACGAAACGCGAGCCTTCGCCGGTCAGCGTCAGCGTTGCCGCGGCCGCCGGTTTCCCGTCGAGCGTCACGCTCCCGCGCACGAGTCCGGTCGTCGAAGCATCGGCGACGCGAGCGAAGGCGAGCCCGAACGCGAGCGCAACCGAGAATGTCGCAAGAATACGAAACATAGACTCCCCATCCGAATTACGAGTGTGGTAAAGACGGCGCGGTTAGGCGCCGATTACCGCCGACGGGGGAGGTCGCGCGTAGCGACGAGTGGCGCGCAGCAAACGATGCGCGCGCGGGGTTTGGTGGAAGCGAAGCGATGGGAGCGGTTCTCGCACAGCATGGGCCGCGGAATGAACCGCGAGTGCGATCGCTGCGAGAAACGTGAGAATGCCACGCGCGACGACATGCACGAGCCACGCGGCAAGGGCCAGAGCTGCGAGGAGCGGCAGAGGAGAGACGGACTGGTGGTGCGGTTCGATGCTCTCGGCAACACTGAACCACAGCGCAGTGGCCGCGGCCAGGGTAGTCCACGCCGGAAGGTAGCCGCGCAGGCGGGCGGCGAGAATCGACCCCTGCATTGCGCGCTTTGCTCCTAGCCAGGCAAGCATTCCGGCGAGGATCAAGGCACCGGCCGTGCCGGCGATACAGAGGGTCACGAGGAAACCGTGGTAGCTACCGCCCATCGCGTGGCCGGAGCCGTACCCCGCGGCGTGAGCGAGGATGGCGGCCGGCAGACCGAGGACTAAGGCCCCAGGGAGCGCCCGGGCTCTCATCGGTCGCAACTTTCGCGCAGCCGCAAGGGTTGGCCTTGAGCGGGCGTCGTACACTCCCCGCCCTCCCCCCTAGCCGCCTGCCGGCTTACCGGGGATACTCATACCGGATTTATGCCCACCGCAA
>JAKAPO010000143.1 GCA_021807065.1 bacterium | reverse complement strand
AAGGGCCCCGGGGAACCGATCGTCGACGACGCGGAGCCCCCGTTCGGCCCCTATCCCGGAAGCCCGCCCGACCCGCTGAAGGCACAGTACGATCAGCACTATGCAACCATCTTTCTGACGATGGCGCAACGCCGCGCGATCGAAGCCAAACGCGACAATCGCGGCATTCGTAAAGATATTGCGGCGATCGCCGGCAGCGGACGCCCCGCGATTCCATGGGGTTGGTACCAAGAGGGCTACGCCGCTGCCGAGCATCCGAATGCAACGAATCTCGTGCACGGCTATATTCCGCATCACAACGCCTTGCAATACTTCGGATATCTCCGCAAGAATCCGTATTTTTGGGGCGGCGTGCACGATCTCACGGCGCTTTTTCCCGCAATTTCTCAGGGCAGGCTCGGAGATCGCAGCGTCATTATTATTAAAGGCGGAAAGAAGAATCCGTTTGGCCTCACACCGGCAAATAAAGATCCCCGCGTGCAATCGCGTTTTCGCGGCGATGACGACCACCCGGGCTACTCCGATTCGCAGATATCCGAGGCGATGGTCGCCAAGGTCGTCGACACGATCGCACGAAGCCGTTATTGGAAGAGCTCCGCGATATTCATTTTTTGGGATGATTCGGAAGGATTCTACGATCACGTCCCGCCGCCGCAATTCGAGCGCTGCTTCGACGGACATGCATGCGGCGACGGTCCCCGCGTTCCGGCGATTCTGATCTCGCCGTACGCACGCACGCACGCGGTCGTCCACGAACTCTCCGACCACGCTTCCTTCGTCAAATTCCTCGGAACGCTGTTCGACTTACCAGCGCTCGCATCGCTCCCGGACGAGAAACCCTATCTACCGCTCGGTCCGCGCGACGGCAATCCGGAATTAAGCAACCTCGTCGGCGCCTTCGATCCGCTCCGTCTCGCCGGAACGAGAGCACCGATTCCCGCCCACTTCGCGGAGATCCCAGCGCGCGTCGTCGATACGATACCGTCCCCGTGGAGCTGTCGGACGATCGGCGTCACGCCGGTTCATATTCCCGGCGAGAACCATCCGCCGAAAGGCTTCGCCCCGTTACTCAGAAGTCATTAAGGGCGTCTCCTCGCTTTCGATTCCTCTCGAAACCACTTCTTCGCGTTAGGCCGGCGGTGAGGGCACCCCGGCCAACAGCATGGTTGTCGCTTACCCGCGCGCAAATCTGCGATCGCGCGACCGATATGTGCGACGCGCGTCTCCGGTTTTTTCACGCTCGTCGTCCAACAGATCCACTCGTTTCGTTGGATCGGCGTTAGCCCGTTCCAGAGCGGCACGACGTCGCTCTGCGCTGCGAATGCTTCGGCCATATCGACCGGAACTTCGTGGAGCACTCCCGATAAAAGTTCCCGCTCGTCAAGCATCCTTGGGGCTCCCCTCGCAACCTATCCCGTTCTTTTTTAAACGCCTGCTCCTCCGCCACCTCGCCCATGCGCGCCGCCCGAGCCCGTTCGTCTGGATTTCTCTTCCCCTCGTCTTCAGCCATCGACGTCGGCGTGCCGATAGACTTCTTTTTATGCTCGATCGGACTCGATCGATCGCCGGAAGCACTCGACGACCATGTTTTCTCGCCCCTGGCCGCGGGCGTCTATGCTGAGGCCTCTTATAGTGCCTTGAGGCATAAAGCGGTCGCCAAGGTAATCGAAGGACGCCGGGCGAGAACGCAGCGCGTCGCCCAGTCGAGGATTACCGCGAGATAGAACAATTCGCAGCGAATCGGGAGGTGGGAGATATCGGTGTACCACACATGGTTCGCGCGCTCGATATTCAAGTTGTGTAGTAAGTACCGGTAGACGTGACGCCGCGGATGCTTTTTACTCACATTGACCTTGCGATGGAGCGCTCCGAGTCCCATCTTGCGCATCAGCGTCGCGATGTGCTCACAACCGATGCGAAATTTATCCAGGCGCAACGTATCGCGGGTCATTCGCAAGCCGGGAAACGGCATTTCCAAATGCAATCGACCGATCCGCGCCACCATCTGCACGTCCGCCTCGAAGACGGAAATGGGGGATCGTACTACGCCGACGGCGCAAGCTCGACCAGCGCATATTGCCGCCCGATCGGCTTGTCGATACGCCCGAGCACCTATTCCAAGAAATCGATCTCCAACACCTGTCGACCGATCTTTGCGTGGTGATCCTTGAGATCGGGGCGGTGCGCTGATGCGCTCTCCGCGGAGCCGGCGAGGACGCCTTAGGAATTCTTGCTCCTATCACTGGGCGTATGCCCCCTGCCGATATCAGAGACTTTGCGTATTGTTCTATCGTTTCTCGCGGGACCATTTCATTATCAGAACATGGAGATTACTACACGATCGCAACCGGGGTTCCTCGTGCTCTCGTAAGGGCGCGGCAGGCTCGCGAGTCTTCCAGAGGCGGGAGGATTATTTTGCTCCCGCAAGGGACGGAAACGAGGAAGCGTGACGGCTCTATCGCTAAGTATCGGATAGATGGTTGCATCCGACGAGTCAACGCGGTTTCGCCTCCAACTCTTCAGTACGCCGGCGCTTTGCAGCGGTGAAATGACGACGCACCTTGCCGTTCCGGCGAAGGCGGTCGCGCTGCTCGCCATTTTGGTCGCCCACTTCGGAACTCCTCAGCTGCGCTCACGGCTCGCAGAGATTCTTTGGCCTGAGAAAACTGACGACGAAGCCCGAGCGAACCTTCGCCGCCACCTACACCTGCTCGTCAAGGCTCTGCCGGCGAATGCTCTCGTTCTGACCAAGAACAGCGCCTGCTGGAACGGCGAGCAACTCGCCTGCGATGTCGTCGACTTCTTGCGCCTCTCCTCGGATCCGCGGACATTCGCAAGAGCGGTGGCGCTTCGCCACGGGGACCTCTGCATGGGCGTTCACGACGACGCGCTGGATGCGGAGCGTCAAGCCCTCGACGAGCGGTATGTCGCGATGCTGACGAACTTAGCATACGCGTCCTATAAAACCGGCCGGTACGCCGAGGCTCGGATCTATTTTGATCGACTCATCGCCGCCGACCCGCTCGACGAAAGACACGTCCGCGCCATGATGTCGCTGTGCAGGGAAACCAGCGATCGCGCCGGGGCGTTACGCGAATTCAACATCCTCGCGGCGCGCATGCAGACCGAACTCGGCGTCGAACCCGAACGCGAGACGACAAAGCTCTTCCAGGAAATCCTCTATGCCTCCGACGCAAGCTCGACCCAGCACAATCTGACCGGAGAGATGAGCTCGTTTATCGGCCGTGAAGCGGAGCTAGAAGAAATCGGTACGCGTCTTAACGACCACCGCCTCGTGACAATTATCGGTCCCGCCGGAGTAGGCAAGACAAGGCTGGCGCGCCGGAGCGCGTTCAACCAATTAGGGCGTTTCCCGGGCGGCGTCTGGTTCGTCGATCTCGCGCGCTCTTCCAGCCGCGAGGACATCGAGCGCGGCGTCGCGCAGGTACTGCAGAGAAATCTCACCCCTGCCGCATCATCAATGTCTGCGATATTGCATGCGTTGGGTACAAAGCCGACGTTGCTGGTGCTTGACAACTGCGAGCACGTTTGTGGCGACGCAGGCGAGTTCGCCGCAGCGCTCGTCGCGGGCAGCGAAGCCAACGTGCTCGCGACGAGTCGTCATCGCCTTGAGGTGAGCGAGGAATCGGTGTTGCATCTCCAGCCGCTGCCAGTTCCGCCGGAAGCGACGCATCACATCGCCGAAGAGGTAATGCGATACCCAGCCGCTCGCCTGTTCTTGGATCGGGCCGCAACCGTCGCCCCGTGGCTTCGGCTTACGGCGGAGAATGCGCGGAACGTGGGTGACATTCTTGCGCGCATCGACGGTCTGCCGCTGGCGATCGAGCTGGTTGCCGCCCGAGCTAACCTCCTCACTCTGGAAGGTATTCTCAAGCGGCTCGCCGACAGGCCGACGGCATTTGCAACGCGCAGCCCAGCTGCGCACCATACGACGACACGGCATTCGACAGTCGAAGCGTCGCTACAATGGAGCTATGCGCTTCTCTCTCGTCCCGAGCAGCAGGTGTTCGCGCGACTCTCATTATTTGCGGGAAGTTTCACGATGGAAGCCGTGCAGAGTGTGTGCGGAGATATCCTTGTTGACGCGCTGCCGGCCTTCTCAGAACTTGTGGAAAGTTCGCTGGTGCAGACACGCTTCGCAGGGAGCGAGCCCCGCTTTGCCTTGCTTGAGACCGTTCGAGCCTTCGCAGCCGAGCGTCGGCGAGAATCCGCAAATTCGGAAATCGCGCAAGCATTGCACGCCATGCACTATTCAGAACTCGCTCAACGCTATGCAGCGGAGTTCGCAAGCGAGCGAGAGATGGAAGCCTTCCTACGCTGCGACCTTGATGCAAATAACTTTGCGGCGGCGCTGCGGTGGAGTGCGCACGCTGATTGTTCCATTGCTCTTCGACTCATTACATCACTTTGGCGTTATTGGATTTTTCGCTGGGCGTTCGATGAAGCGCAGGCGGTCCTGCACAAACTCCTGGATTCGCCGGTATTCGAAAATGAACCCGTTGAACTTCGCGCGCGCGCTTTCCAAGCCGCAGGAATGTTCGAAAAGGAAAAAGCTGATGCGGAAGCAGCCAAGACATACTTCGAACTTGCGCTTCAGCAGTGCCGCGCCGGCAACATCGAGGCGCAGGAGACCGAGGTACTCAATGCACTTGCGATCCTCGAATTCAACCACGGAGATCCGGCGCAAGCCGGCAACCTTTATGAAATGTGCCTGGAGATGCAAGAGCGTAAAGGCGACGCACGCGCCGCCGCCGAGACGCTTGCAAATTTGGGCGCAGTTGCCCAAAGTACCAACCAATATGAAAAGGCATTGGGACTATTCGAGCGGGTCTTGGAGGCGTTCCGCGCTACCGGCAACCAGCGCGGCATCGCCTATGCGCTACGCTCTCTCACGCTCTGTTGCGAGATGTTAGGGAGATACGATCGAGGTATCAACTACGGTAAGGAGTGCGTCGCTGCGTACGAACGACTTGGCGAACAGGCTCGTCTCGCGGACGGATTGCAGACGTTGTCGAACCTCCTTTCTATGATGGGCGATCAGCGGCAGGCAATCGCCCTCAGCGCACGAGCCCTGCAGATCCTTTCGCAGGTCGAGCATCCGATTTTCACGATGCTCTCGCTGTTCGGCTACGCGCTCGCATCGTATCGCGCCGGCGATCACCTCGAAGCGGCTCGGGCCTTCGCCAAAGCCTGGACTTTGCGAGAAACCAAACACCTCAGCCTACAAGAAGAAAACCGCGTTTTCTTCTGCGAAACGACGGACAAGGTAAAGGCGCTGCTCGGCGCGCGTCAATTCGACGTCGCATGGGCGTACGGAAAGTCATTGACCATAAACCAAATTGCTCGCGCCGCTCGGCAGGCGGCAGAGCGGCTGCCCCCCTAGCTCGGCAAACCCGAGCGCTTTGACGGACTGCTCTCGCAAGGTGCTACAATCCCCCCGATCGTTCCCGATCGAGACCGCTGACGCCGTTCCGGTGCCGGTCGCGCATCGTCGAAGTATCCCGGACGGTAATCGGACGCTTGCCTGCTACCCTGAATGGGCGACGCATTGTTCGCAGCGACTTTCACGGGAGAGGATGGGACCCAACAATGCCCACGATTCTTTATCGCACTACGGCCATTGTTGTTTTTTGCGGCACGCTTCTGGCTGCGTGCAGCGCAGGCGGCACAGGGTTACCGGCGCCATCGCCCACGCCGAACCTCCCAGCGACCCAAACAACGAACGTTACTCTAGGGTCGGCACCGCAAACGGCGACCTTCACCGGGATCAGCTCGGGCGCGGCAGGCAGTGTGAACTTCCCAGCCGCGACCTCGGGTTCGGGCACGGCGACGCTCACGCTGGAAGCGGTGATTTCGAGCGGTGCGCCCATCCCTCAGTCGACGAACGTCCGCCGGCCAAGCAACCTGGGCGCAACCGTGACACCGCTCGTCTACCTCGTTGTAACAGTCGGTAGTCCGCTCACGTTCAGCTCGACACCGGCGTTCACATTCTCGTTCCCGGCCGGCGCGCTCTCGGGCGACGCCTACCTTGTTTTCTACGACCCGACGCAGAGCCAACTCGGCTGGGAGGTCGTCGCCGGACCGCTCCAGGCGAGCGGAACCAGCATCACGCTACCTTCGCAAACGCTGGCGCCGCCGATTACGCTCGCGGCAAACGTCGCGTATGTCTTTGCGATCGTCGAAAACGGCACACCGCTGCCGACACCGACGCCTACCGCAACGGCAAATCCTAGCCCAAAACCCACGCCGACCGCAACGTCGACGCCGACACCGACGGCAAGTCCCAGCCCAAAACCTACGCCGACCGCAACGTCGACGCCGACACCGACGGCAAGTCCCAGCCCAAAACCCACGCCGACCGCAGCGCCGACGCCGACACCGACGGCAAGTCCCAGCCCAAAACCCACGCCGACCGCAGCGCCGACGCCGACACCGAGGCCAGCTCTCGGCCCAAGAC
>JAKAPO010000142.1 GCA_021807065.1 bacterium | reverse complement strand
TTTCTATCCCGTTCGCGTCGATGCTTCCGATGGTGCCGGCGTTCGATTGCAGCACGTCGACGCAATCGTTCGAGTCGGCGATCCGAACGCTCTCGTGCCGTTAGCCTTCCTCGACAACGTCTACGACAATAGCGTTTCCCCCGTCGATCTCGCGACCGGCGCGCTGCTGCCGAAGATTCCGGTGGGAGCGTCGCCCCGCGACGCGGCGTTTGGTGGCGACGGAATGCTGTACGTTACCAACCGCGACGGTGCGACGGTGAGCGTCGTCGATCCGGCTGCGCGGATTCTCGTGAAGACGATCAAAGTCGGGCAGGGTCCGAGTGCGATCGCAAGTGGACCCGACGGTACGCTGTGGTTCGTCAACGTCTACGACGGAACGCTTCAGTCGATCGATTCAAGGACGCAGACGGAGAGTCCACCTATTACCATCGGCGGCACGTTGCGAGGGCTCGCCATCGTCGGCTCGACGATCTACCTGACGGTCCCGTCGATGAACGAAGTGCTCCCGGTCGATATGCGCACGCGCGCCCTGGGAACGCCAATCGCGGTCGGGCGTGCTCCGCAGTACATCGCCGCCGCCCCCGACGGGAAGCGACTTTACGTCGTCGACAACGGGTCGAATGACGTCACTCCGATCGACGTGGCGAGCGGCCGCGCGCTGCGACCGATTCCCGTCGGCATAGCGCCGGCGTGCATTGCCGTCGCCACGGACGGCCGGACCGCGTATGTCGCAAACGATGCTGTCGACACCGTGACGCCGATAGACCTTCGAACGGGAAGGGCTCAGGCACCCATTCGCGTAGGCGCGAGACCCTACGGACTTGCCTTGGATCCAGACGGGAAAACCTTATGGGTCGTCGATCGTCAAGACAACGATCTCGTACCGGTCGATCTCGTAACCGATCACGCGGGGCCGCCGATTCTCGACCTCAACGGCCCTTTGACGATCGCAATTCCCTAACCAGCGGGAACTACGGGCCGTAGCTCGTGCTTTTCGGCGTTGCGACGAACGAGTAGAACCCCGTGGAGCTGCTCAGATCGACCGGCGCGCCGAACTTCTGGATGTTCCGGTCGCGAGTCGGCATGGTGCTGTACGCGGAGCCGACGATCTTTCCATTCCTCTCGACGTGCCCGTTGAGGTGCCAGATGCCGCGAATACCGATCGACAGCCAAATGCTTTCGCCGGAGCGACCGCCCTGAATCGGGATAAAACTCGGCAGATTTGCCGGGTGATAGTATCCGGTGACCACTCCGCCTGGGTGATAGACGAGGTCCATCGATCCCGTCACCGGGTAGGCGTGCGTTATCGTGTTCCAGACCGCGATGTCGAAGTGCGCCGTGGTCTGCGCCTCGGCACGCGCGATTCCGGCGCCGATTCCAAGCGACAGCGCGGCAGCGATAGCAAGAGAGAGGATTCGTTTCATGTGTTGCTCCTGATAGGCGCGCTAGGCCAAGGATGAGGTGTGACGTGCGGCAGCGTTTGATCGTTGGGGATCGGCAGGCCGCGAAAATCGTAGAGTTGCCTGCCGAAAGCCCGATATCCGCGTCCGACGATCTTCCCGTTCGTGAGGGTTCCCGTTACGTGGATCGCTCCCGCGCCGCCGAAGTCGAGCTCGATCCGGTTGTCCGCGAATAACTGACCCGTGATCGGGCGTACGCCGTCGTCGGTCGGTTGATAGTATCCGGTGATCGCGCCACCTTGATGGAAATAGAGATCCAGCGTCCCCGAGATCGGGAAGCCGTCTTCCGGGTAGCGGGTTAACTCGACGTAATAATGATGGACTTCGTTCGACTGCGCCAACGCAGGCACGGCAATACGTCCCCATAGCGCCAGCACCGCTAGCGCCGCGACCGCCCCTGCCGTCCAGCCTCGGACCATACCGATATCATAACGCGCCTCCGCCCCGAAGTGTTCTCGTTTCGGTCTGGGATGCTTAAAGTTGGAGGAGATTCGCTTGCTTGGCTACTCCCGCCGCAGCGCGTCGAACCGGGTGTACGGGCGCAGCGCCGGGGGGATCGAGACGGTTCCGTCTTTGTGCTGGAAGTTCTCGACGATGGCCAGCAACGTGCGACCGATTGCCAGCCCGGAACCGTTGAGGGTGTGCACCGGCTGCAGCTTGCCCTTCGCGGTGCGAAAGCGAATGCCGGCGCGCCTCCCCTGGAAGTCGGTGCAGTTGGAGCAGGAGCTGATCTCGCGATACGTATTGGCGCTCGGGAGCCAAACCTCGACATCGTACTGCTTTGCACCGTTGAAGCCGACATCGTTCGAACACACGGCTACGATCCGATGCGGAAGTTCTAGTTCTTGCAGCAACGAGGATGCGTCGCCGAGGAGCTGTTCGAGGGCTTCGAAAGAGCGATCCGGCTCGCACAGCCAGACGAGTTCTACTTTGTCGAACTGGTGCTGGCGTACGAGGCCGCGCGTATCCTTGCCGGCGGCACCCGCTTCCTTACGAAAGCAGGCCGTGTACGCCACATACTTACGAGGCAACGTGTCGACGTCGAGAATCTCGTCGCGATGCAGGGCGGTTAACGGCACTTCGGCAGTCGGAATGAGGTAGAGATCGGTGTCGGCATCCCGGAACATCGCGTCTGCGAACTTGCTGAGCTGTCCGGTCGACCACATCGTCGAACGCGTCACCAAATATGGCGGCGCTACTTCGACGTAGCCCCTTGCGTTCGCGCGATCGAGGAAGAACTGCACGAGCGCGCGCGAGAGGCGCGCGCCCTGGCCCTTGAGCACGGAGAAGCGGCTGCCCGAAAGATGCCTGGCGCGTTGGAAGTCGATGACGTCGAGCGTTTCACCGAGTTCCCAGTGTGGTTTCGGCGGAAAATCGAACGAGGGGGGCGTGCCCCAGGTGCGCAGCACGACGTTGTCCTCCTCGCCGCGTCCGTCGGGGACGGAGTCGTCGAGCAGATTGGGCATCTGTTCGAGCAAAGCGCGTAGCGGCGAACCTGCTTCGTCAGGAGCAAAGGCGCGCGCGCGCTCCTCGGCACGAGCGATACGTTCGGCGAGTCCGTCGAGCGTGGGCCGAGCGGCCGCCGCCGCGGCTGCTTTATCGCGGGCTTTGCCGATCTCGCCCGAAAGGCGGTTCTTCTCGGCCTTCGTTTCCTCAACCGACGCAAGGGCGGAGCGGTACTCCGAGTCCATGCGCAGAACCTCGTCAACAACCGACGGATCGAGTCCCCGCCGCCGCAGCGAACAGCGCACGCGATCGGGATCGCGACGAATGACCACGATATCGAGCATGAAAACGACATTCGACCCGCCACGATTGCTTCCGCTGACCGAAGCGCTGGAGCGTTTTTTTGCAGCGGTGGCGCCTGCGCCGCCACCGCATGAATGCGTTGCGATCGACGAGTCCTTCGGACGCGTTCTCGCGCAGCCAATCGTCGCGACGGAGAATCTTCCCGACGCGCCGCGCTCGTCGATGGATGGGTTCGCAGTCCATGCCGCATCTACGCCTGGCTCCCTTCGTATCGCGGGCGAGATTTCGATCGAGATCGTTCCATCTCGCGCGCTCGCAGTCTCCGAGGCAATGCGGATTCCCACCGGCGGAATATTGCCTGAAGGGGCCGATGCCGTCGTACCGGTTGAATCCGCGGATCGTGACGGGGACTTCATTCGCGTCGGAGTCGCGGTTGCCGCCGGTGACTCCGTCATCGCTCGCGGTGCCGACATGCGCGCGGGCGAGATCGTTCTCGAGCCGGGACGCCGCATCGGCTCGCCGGAACTGGCCGTATTGGCAACATTGGGTGTGGCGGACGTTCGAGTCTACCGGCAACCGATCGTCGGCATCGTCTCATGCGGCAACGAATTAGTACCGGTCGCAGAGCGGCCGCTGCCGGGTCAGGTGAGGGATTCAAACCCTTACGCGATTACGGGCTCGCTCATCGCGCTTGGCGCGCGGCCGCGCCGCTACCCGGTCGTGCGCGATAGAGAGGGCGAACTCGGAGCGATGCTCGCGCGCGTGCTCGACGAGTGCGACGCCGCGATCATCAGCGGCGGATCGTCGGTCGGCGATCGTGACTTCACTCGTCGGACGGTCGAGTCGCTCGGACCGCCCGGAGTTGTCGTCCACGGTTTGCGTATCCGTCCGGGCAAGCCGGCGCTGCTCGGTGCGCGAGGATCAAAGCCGGTAATCGGACTTCCAGGGAATCCGGCCTCTGCGTTCCTCGTCCTCGAAGCCGTTGCCGCGCCGATCGTCGCGGCGCTCACCGGCTCGCCGGCACCGGTCGAAGAACTGCAGGTGCAGCTCGGCTCGGCCGTGCGCGGCCGCGAGGACTGGACGTGGTTCGTACCGCTCGCGATGCGCGACGGCTTGGCGCACCCGCTGGCCATCCACTCGTTTGCGACGAGCTTGGCGGCGCGCGCCGCTGGATACCTTTGCATCGGTCCGCGCTGCACGCATTACGCGGCGGGCGAAACGGTGGGCTTGCGGCGCTTTCTCTCGGGCGGCGCTCGATAAGTTTCGTTATGCGCGCAACGAGGCTCGTAGAGGCCCTTCCGGCTAACACGCCTTTTATCGGTCCCGAACGATTGATGCGGGAGAACGGTCACACCGAGCTGGTTCGGCTCGGCGCAAACGAGAGCGCCTTTGGCCCTTCACCGAAGGCGGTGGAGGCGATGAGCGCCGAGCTCGAGCGGCTGTCGTGGTATGGAGACCCGGACTCCTTTGCGCTGCGCGAGGCGCTTGCCGCGAAGCATCGCTGCTCGGTCGAGCAGATTCTCGTCGGGAGCGGCATCGACGATCTCATGGGCTTGACGGTACGCGCCTTCGTCGATATCGGTGGCGGTGCGGTTGCTGCGCGCGGGACCTATCCAACCTTCGCCTACCATGTTGCCGGCTACGGCGGGCGGCTGGAAACCGTCCCATATACGAATGAAGGCGAGCAGGACCTCGAGGCTTTGGCCGCGCTGGCGCGGCGCGTTCGCCCGTCTGTACTCTACCTCGCCAATCCCGATAATCCGAGCGGCGTCTTGGTGGAGGGGGAACGTATCGCACGCTTCTACGAATCGCTGCCGGACGAGACGCTGTTGTTGCTCGACGAAGCCTATGCCGACTTCGTCGCCGAGTCTCGCTTGATGGAGCCACGTTTCGAGGATCGCCTCGTGCGCGTGCGCACGTTCTCGAAAGCCTACGGCTTGGCGGGAGCCCGTATCGGCTACGCGCTGACCACCCCGCGCAACGCGGAGCGTTTCGAACGAATTCGGTTGCAGTATGGGGTCAATCGCAATGCCCAGATCGGCGCGCTTGCGGCTTTGCAAGATGACGCCCACCTACGATGGGTCGTCGCCGAGACGGCGGCCGCTCTGGGCGAGTACGAAACGCTTGCGCGGGATCTGGGCACGACGACGATCCCGTCGTACGCGAACTTCATCTGCATCGACATGGGCGAGGCAGACCGTGCAACGGCGATCGTGCGGGCGCTGCTGCGGCGCGGAGTGTGGGTACGCAAGCCCGGGGCGCCACCGCTCGACCGGTACATTCGGGTTAGCGCGGGCACGCCCCCGATGCGCGCGGCGTTCGCGAACGCACTGCGCGCCGCACTCGTAGAATGCGTTGCTTTGCCGTGAGGTACGCGATCGTCTCAGACGTCCATTCAAACCTCGAGTCGCTCGAAAGCGCGTTCAAAGAGATCGCCGCCGAGGACGTGGTGATGTGTTTGGGCGACATGGTGGGCTACGGCCCGAATCCGAACGAATGCGTAGAGCTTCTGCGCAACCGCGTGCAGCACGCCGTGCTCGGAAACCACGATCTTGCGGCGATCGAAAACTTCGGCATCGAGTATTTCAACGACGCAGCTCGAGAGGCGATCCTCTGGACCCAACGCGTGCTCGACGATCCAGCGAGAAACTGGCTCAATACGCTCGGCTACGAGCTGCGCTTCCCTGAGTTTCTGCTGGTGCACGGCGCTCCGGTGCGGTACTTCGACTACATTCTCGAAAAACGGGATGCGGCCGATGCCTTCGCCGCAACCGATGCTCCGCTGATCTTCGTCGGTCACACGCACGTCGCCCAGCACTGGGTGCAGGAGCCGAACGGAAGCATCGGACACCGTCACGCACAACGCGGCGGCGAGCTGATCCTCGAGCCTGGGAAGCGCTACATCGTCGACGCCGGCAGCGTCGGCCAACCGCGCGACATGAACCCCGAGGCTTGTCTGGTGTTCTACGAACCCGAGGACCGCCGCGTGAGGTGGGTGCGCTACTCCTACAACATCCCGAGGACGCAACGCAAGATCCGGAACGCTCATCTTCCCGCGTACTTGGCCGATCGGCTGCGAGCGGGCCGATGAGCGAGGCCAAAGCCAAAGACGTGCCCATCGACGACGGCCGGTGCTTTGCATGCGGTCCCGACAACCCGATCGGCATGCATCTACACTTCGAGAACCTCGGACGCGAAGGCGTGCGAGCTGAAACGACACTCGGGCCGCAGTTTCAAGGGTGGCGTGGCATCGCCCACGCCGGCATCGCGA
>JAKAPO010000141.1 GCA_021807065.1 bacterium | reverse complement strand
TCGTTCGTTGCCGCGTGGGCCGGGCGATTGCTCGTCGCGGCAGTTGCCGCCGTGCCGTTCGGCGTCGCGGTGGAACATGGTCCGGTGATGGAGGCGCTGGCGCTCTTGTGCGCGACCGGCGCGCTCGTGCTCACCGCACCAGCCGATGCCACCCTCGACTTTTCGACGGCGCTCGGCAGTTTCGTTCTCGCCGCGTTCGTCGTCACTGTCCCGCTCGCTGCGCAGCACTTCACGCTATCCGCGCAGCCGACGGCGCGGCCGGCAGCGCCACCGGCGCGTGCCGCTGCCGCGAGCGCGGACGCCGGCGAAAACTGGGGCGCGTATCTGCGCTCCGATCCGCGCTATTCCTCGTTCCATCCCGATGAAGAGGCATCCAAGGCCCCGGTGTGGCTGGGTCTTGCGTCACTCATCATGGCAGCGTTCGGCATGGGTAGACTGCGCGTGGGCCTGAAGCCTCAAACGACGTGGGACTCGCGCCCTCGAATTCAAGTTTCTCCATAGTCGCTCGTCCCGCTTGCATAGGGTATGCGCGGACTCTGCACGGCCGCACCGGCGACGATAGAGTTCGAACCATGAGAACACTGCGCGTCGTGCTGCTCTCGCTCTTGATGAGCGGGCTCGCATTTGCATGCACGGCTGCGGCTCCCGCGCAGATCGATCAGCAGGCGGAAGCCGCATCGCCCTTCGAGTTGGATACCGCGTACCACATCCAAGGCGGAGATCAAATCTCCGTCTCGATCGACGACGATCCGACGCTGACGCAGAACCTCACGGTTCTCGACGACGGAACGATCGATTTTCCGCCGGCCGGAACGATCGCGATCGGCGGCATGTCGCCCGCGCAGGCTGCGGTGCAGATCGCGCGCCGGTTGCGGCCGTACATGATCCGCCCGCACATCGTGGTCTCCGTCGTG
This sequence comes from bacterium, assembly GCA_021807065.1. Taxonomy (GTDB): domain Bacteria; phylum Vulcanimicrobiota; class Vulcanimicrobiia; order Vulcanimicrobiales; family Vulcanimicrobiaceae; genus Tyrphobacter. Next base: position 5,575 of record JAKAPO010000141.1, on the reverse strand, counting down.
AAGGAAGGCACGCTCGAGGTAACGGTGCTCGGCGACGTCAAGACACCTGGTAAGTACGACTTGCGTTCGCAGGGGCGGCTGCTCGACGCGATCGCCGCGGCGGGCGGCATCGATCCGTCGGACGGGGGGGTCTATCCCGACGCACGCATCGCGACTCCCGGCGGCGACGTCGCGACGATCTCGCTCCAGAACCTGCTGCAAGGCGGGGACGTCTCGCTCGACGTTCCGCTCCAACAAGGCGCGATCGTCTACGTTCCAGGGCGGATGACGTTCGACGTGCAGGTTCTCGGTGCCGTCGACCACCCCGGCGTAATCGTGGTACGCCAAGGCGATCGGGTATCGATGGCCATCGCCATCGCCGGCGACAGCCGCACTGCGAACGCCGATCTCAACCGCATCGCGCTCACGCGCCATTTCCCGAACGGGTCGGTTGGAACGTATGGAATCAATCTCTATCCGGCCCTCGAACGTGGAGACGAGCGTTACGACCCCGTGCTCAAGCCCGGCGATACCATCTTCGTGCCGGAGGCTGACGGCAGAGTTCGCGGTGAGAGCTTCATCTCGGGAATCCTCTACCTGCTCGGAGCGCTGTTACACTTCTGATGTCGACGCTGATCGCCGCGGAACGCCCCAACGCCGAGCTCTCCTCAAACGAGATGCACGTCGGCCGTTTTCTCCGTCCGTTCCGTCGCTACTGGCGACTCTTTCTGACGATCACCGTCGTGCTCGCCGTACTTGGAACGCTCGCGCTGCTGATCGTTCCCCGCAGCTATACCGCGGAGGTGCGGCTCATCGCCGGAAATCCTAACCGCGACGCCACGGACGTCACCGATCAGAGCGGCGACATGCAGCAGCAGACGTCATTGCCCGTCTTGAACGCGCTTGCCATCGCGACCGGCCTGCAAACGACCCAGACCTATGCTGAGCTGATGCAAGAGACGCCGGTCGCCCAACGCGTCGTCGACGATCTCCACCTCAGCATCAACGCCGATGGCCTGCTCGCGCATATTCGCGTCTCGCCGATCAACGACACGCCGATGCTGAGCCTCAAGGCATCCTGGCGCGATCCGCAGACCGCCGCCAACATCGCCAACGACATGGCCGCAGCCTTCGTCCAGCGCGAACGCGATCTCGTCGCGCAGCAGGCCGATGCCGGCATTGCGTTCATCGCCTCGCAACTGCCGTCTGCGGAGGAACAGGTTCGCCAGACGAATCTCGCGGCAGCGCAGTTCATGGCCGCGCACCATCTTACCGACGCCACGACCCAGTCGACCGAAGCCGCCACTGCGTTGGATACCCTCGATCAGAAGATTGCCCAGACGCAGGTCGATCATCGTCAGGCGCAGGCGCAGCTGGGTGCAATTCAGTCGGAACTCGGCTCGACCCCCTCGATGATCCCCGGTCAGACGGTCAGCGCGCCCAATCCCGTCGTCGAACAGCTTCGGCAGCAGCTCAGCCAATTGCAGGTACAACTCGCCGACGATGCCGCGCGCTTTACCAGCAAGCATCCGGTCATGGTGCAGCTGCGACGGCAGATTGCGGACTTGCAGAGCCGCATCGCCGCTCTTCCGGCCACGGTCGAACAGAACACAGACGAAGCAAACGCCGTAGCCATTCAACTTCGTCAGCAGCAAGCGCAACTCCAAGCGCAAATCCAGGCCGACACGGCGTCGGAGCAAGCGATGATCGCGCAGCGCCGTACGATGCTCGCCTCGATGCAACAACTTCCGGGCACGAGCGCGACCCTCATGGTATTGCAGCGGCGAGCAAAGCTCGCGCAAGACGCTTATTACGCGATGCTCCAGAAATACAACGAGCTGACCGTCGCGAAGACGACGGCGCTCAGCGACCTTACCGTGACCCAACCAGCCTCTGCTCAGAACGCGATCCCGATACCGAGTTTGAAGATGGGGCTCATCGCAGTGGCGCTGCTCGCCCTCGGCGCCGCGTTCGCCGTCGTCCTTCTTCTCGACGTGATGGACGGGCGCATCACCGACGAGCGCGACGTGGAGATGCTCTCTGACCTGCCTGCACTCGGACGCATCGACGACGTCTCCGCGCCAACCAACGGCGATGAGTCGAAGCGTAGGCTCCGCATGGAGGCGGCGCACGACGAGGTGCTGGATGCGATGCGTTTCTCCAGCGCAAGTGCGCCGCGGACGATCGCCGTCCTCAGCCCGTCGCAGGGAGACGGGAAGACCACGATGGCGATCAATCTTGCCCTCTCTCTTGCCGATCGCAAGGGTCCGGTGCTCATCATCGACGCCGACTTACGCAAACCGTCGGTGCACAAGCACCTGCGCGTGCCGGAAACGCCGGGCCTTGGCGACGTACTCGACCGCAACTGGCCACTCGATCAGGCGATCCAGCGCACCGCCCACGGCCAGCTGCACGTCCTGACGTGCGGTGCCCCGGTCCGCAATCCCGTAGAGACCCTTCAGCCGGCGCGGTTGCGCAATCTTCTCTCAACCCTGAGCGCACGTTACGCAAGCATCGTCGTCGACACGTGCGCCCTCAATCCGGTGCACGACGCGCTCGAGGTCGCACGCAGCGTCGATGCCGCCCTGCTGGTGGTCTGTGCCGGGCACACGCGTTCCAAGCAGCTCGCCCGCGCCCTCGACCGGCTGGCCCGCGCGCAGATCGGCACCCTTTCCGGTTACGTACTCAATCGTGCCAAGACGACGAACGAGCGCCTCGCATATTACGAAAACCGCCCGCATCCGGCCTTTGCGAACGGCTCCTAGACCTCGCTGTCGCCACGCCAGCCGAGGAGCTTCGCTGCCATCTCCGTCCTGTTCGCTGAACCGGTTTTCGAGAGAAGGCGTTTGACGTGATCGTTCACGGTCGTGTCGCTGATCGCAAGGCGTTGCGCAACCTCCTGAGCAGACAGACCCGAGAACAGCAGCGCGATCACCTCAAGCTCGCGATTCGTGAGACGGAAGCGGCGAATCGCCTCTCCGAGCGGTGCGCGGCTCGCATACGGCTCGAGAACGAGCGCTATGGCGTAGCGCGCGCCGCGTTCGACCGGAAGCACGCGTACGATCAGATCGGGAGCGGGCATGAACGCGTCCTCCACGCGCTGAGCTGGATCGCGCCAAAGCATTGTGATCTCGCGAATCGGCGTCTCGAGCGCGCCCGGCAGACGCGTCCCGGCAAAACTCCAACGGCCCAAACGGCGCAGCCGGCGTGGGCGACTGACGTATTCGATCGCCAAATGCTCGTCGAGCAGGATGATGCTGGGAGCGCTGCGCATCTTTGCGCGTTCGAGATCGGTCAGCTCGCCCTCGAAGTTCGCATGCGATGCCAAAGCTCGCAGGACGTCGTCGCGCGCGCGTGTCAGCAAGGCGCGCTCCTGGAGCATGAACTCGCCGCTCTCCCCTCGCCGCATCAACAGCAGCGCTCCATGGCCGCCGCGCTCGTCGCTCAGATGCACCGCCAATCCATGTTTGTAGGGATCGATTCTGGCAACCGGGGTTGCGATGACCGCTGCGGTGCCGTTGCGATGCGAGGTGATCTCCATGCGCGCCATACGGATGCGCTCGGGAACCTCGAACGGATCGCCGGAGAGTATTTCGCTGACGACCCGTTCGGCGCGCCGGTACGAAAACGCCCAAGCGTCCACCGGAACGAGCGTCGTGTACTTCTCGATGACGGCTTCCAAGCGTTGCGCCGGCGGCAAGTTCATCGAAAGCGTGCGCAGCGACGCAATCGTTTCGCGCGCGGCGTATGCTTGCGTCATACGGCTTCGCCCATCGCCGTCAATCGTAGCCGACCGGGAGCATTATTGTCCCATTGGTCTCGCGCTCGTCGGGAAAGAGTTCGTAAAGATTGGGTCTGTCCAGGGTCCATTGGACCCGTTCTGGGCCGCGCCGATGATGCGTTTCCCCCAAACTTGAGAGTTATCGCAGCCACCGCACATTGTTATAAACCAATCAAACGCGAGCCGGGCCTAATCCGGTAAGCGATCATAGTTCAGTCGATGCAAAGGCGGTAGGTCCGACGGCCTACCGGTGAAGTGAACAAGTGACTACAACTAAAACGCGCGTCTTCGTCATAGAAGAACAGGCGCTCTTCGGTAAGGCCCTCTGCCAGCTCTTAGCCGCTGAACCAACCTTCGAAGTCCTCGGCGACCTTCCACGAATCGATCCCGGCGCGCCACCGCGCGTCGCGACGGACCTCGTCGTACTGGATCTCAACGGTCCCTCCATCGACTACGCCGACGAGATCGCGCGCTGCCGTCAAACCTTCGCCAACGCCCGAATCTGCGTGCTCTCGACGCAGCTGCGTCCCGAGATCATGCAGCGCTGCGTCGCAGCGGGGGCGGACGCCTATCTCGCCAAGGACGTTTCGCCGAGCGAGCTGATCCGCGCCGTCAAGACGGTAGCAGGCGGGGAGAGCTACGTGGACCCGCGGATCGCGGGTTCGCTCCTGCGAAAACGCCTGCTATCGGACGGTCGCCTTGCCAGCGATGAGCTCTCGGAGCGCGAAGGGGAGGTCGTCCGCCTCATCGCCCAAGGCCTGTCGAACAAGGAGATCGGAGTGCGCCTCTGTCTCTCAGAGAAGACCGTCAAAAATCACGTTAGTCGAATCCTTTCCAAGTTGAACATCTCCGCCAGAGCCCAGGCTGTCGTCTACGCCATCCGTATGGGGCTAGTGTGAAGGAACGCTCGGGGCCCGTTACGCCCCCAAGACAGGGCCCTCAGCCTCTGTGGCAAGGTAGCGGCAGACCGTACGCTAATTGCGTTGAGAACCTACGTCGTCGAGCCGCAGCAGATCTTCGTCCCGAGCCTGATCAAGCTCTTGCAGGAGTCGGGACTTTCGATCGTTCGCGTGACGAACGCGCTCGATCCGCTCGACGTCGCGCGAATCCGACCCGCAATGCTCTTCTGCGACGGCGATCCTCTCGAAGAGAAGACGATCCGCACGCTGCGGTTTCTGCACGACTCGATACCGGAGCTCCAGATCGTCTGCCTCTACTCGCGCGCAGCCCCCACCGACGCCGGTCTGCGCGATTGCTCTCGGCTGGTGCACCTCGACAAGAAGGCCGGCGGCGAAACGCTTCTCGCGACACTGCAACGATATGTAACGGCATAAATTCCCAGTACAGGCGAACGAGGGTCAACGTTCGCCGAGTGAGCGCGCTGCCATGATGTTCTGGAAATTTCAGAGCCATAAATCGGAGTCGACCGAGTCGCTTGCGGAGCCCCAGGTTGCGCCGATGCCGCAGCCACAGCCGGCACCACCGCCGCCGCCGATGCCGTCGTTCGCGCCGCCCGTGACCCCGGTCGCGCCCGTCGCTCCGCAACCGCCAGCAACCGCTCCTGCCGCCCCCGCGCATTCGCCGCCGCCGTCTCCTCCGGCGAGCGAACCGGCTTCGAGTTACCAGCAGGCTGCCGAACGCACGATGCGATTCCTGGCAGAGAACTTGCAGATCCCGTCGTGGGTTCTCTTCAAAAACATGAACGGTGCGCTACACGTGATCACCGGAACGGGTGATTATCAGCGCTATCTGACCGGAAGAGAACTCACCATCGGCCGCCTCTCGGATCTTCCGACCGTCAACGTGCTCGGCGCG
>JAKAPO010000140.1 GCA_021807065.1 bacterium | reverse complement strand
AGGTGATACCGGTGCCGCGGGGCGCCCGAACGATTCGCGGTGCTGCGATGCTGCTCACGCAGCTACATCCGACACCCGAGCGCCATTCGCAGTTCCGGACGGTACGCTGTTCTGCAAACTCAGGGCAGCCATGCTCTGGGCGAGATTCGTGAGTTCGCCCGTAACTCATGGGAGAGAGTGCGTTTGGGGCTCCTGCTCCAATGTGACGAGGCAGGTGGGCCCGCGCTAGTTCCTGTGCCGCACTCGTGCGGTCAGGGTCCAACCGCCCCCAGGCAACTGGCGATCCAAGCCCGCCCGCGCCGAGTCGTAGTGAGGATTAAGCGCACGCTCGCTTTCTAACGCTATCTCCGCCATGGCGGGCGTGGCGAAGGCAGCTCGTGTCACGCTTGGCGCCGCGCGCGCAACCGGTGTCACACCGAGCGTAGCGAGCGCGAGCGCGAAGTCGAAGGGCCGCCGCCTAGCGGTGCCTCTGCCCAGTCCCGTTCCTGTCGTCGTCTCGCTCCGCGAAGTCAGCGCATCGCGCGCAGCGAACATCATCCGCGGTTTCTATCCGCGACCACGCATCCGCGTCGATGCCCACGCCAACGCCAGGGTTGCGCCCATCGTAGGAGAGCCCCGTCACCGGAGCGTCACCGGCTCCAGCGCCCCCGCCGCCGCGCGGACCAGCACGTCGCTTCCGATGAGCCCCCGCGCCGTTTCGATGTCAGGAGCCGGAGCGCGATCGCCGGCGAGCGGCGCGATACGTTCGCGTGCGACATCGTACGCGGCCTGCGTGCCTTTGCCGGAGCGTAGCGGCCGGCGGAAATCGGTTGCGGCGAGTGCGCCCAGCAGCTCGCAGGCCAGCGCCCCTTCGACGTTATCGAGTACGCGCGGCAGCATGTTCGCCGAGGTCATACCCATGCTGACGTGATCCTCCTGCCCCGCCGAAGTCGGGATCGAGTCGACGCTCGACGGCCATGCAAGGCTCTTGTTCTCGTTGACGAGCGCCGCCGACGTGTACTGTGCGATCATGAGTCCTGATTGCAATCCGGATCTGCCGGTCAAGAAGAGTGGCAGATCGCGCTCCTCACCATTGAGCAGCAGAGAGAGCCTGCGTTCGGAAATCGACGCGAGTTCAGCGACCGCCATCTTGAGAAAATCGACTGCCAGTGCGACCGGTTCGCCGTGAAAGTTTCCGCCGGAGAGAATCTCTTCGTCATCGGGAAAGATCAAAGGATTGTCGGTGACGGAGTTCATCTCCGTCTCGACGACGCGGCGCGCATAGGCGATCGCATCGCGCACGGCACCGTGCACCACCGGAATGCAGCGGAACGAGTATGGATCTTGAACGCGGCCACATTCGCGATGCGACTCGACGATCTGCGATCCTTCAAGCAGAGCACGCAGATTCTCGGCGACCCGCGCCTGTCCATCATGGGGGCGCAGAGCATTGATGCGGCGATCGAAGACGCGATCCGTCCCGAGGAACGCCTCAAGGGCCATCGCGCCGATAACGTCGGCGGCCGCCGCGAGCCGCTGCGCCCGAAGCACGCCGAGGGCGGCGATTGCCGTCATGACTTGCGTGCCGTTGACGAGGGCCAGACCCTCCTTGGCACTCAGCCTAATCGGTTGTAATCCTGCCCGCTCGAGCGCCCGAGCGCTGGGCATGCGCTCTCCTTTGTACCAGGCCTCACCCTCGCCGATCAACGTGAGCGTCATGTGCGCGAGCGGAGCAAGATCGCCGCTTGCACCGACCGATCCCTGCGATGGCACGTGCGGGGTGATGCCGCAGTTCAAGAGATCGACGAGCAGCGCGAGCGTTTCGAGTCGAACGCCAGAGTGACCGGCTGCGAGCGAGTTTACCCGCAGCGTCCCGGCCGTGCGCACTGCACGCGCTTCGAGCGGCGGCCCGGTTCCCGCGGCGTGGCTTCGTACCAAATTCAACTGCAATCTCTCTGCATCCGCGGGTTCGACGGCTACGTTCGCCAATCGTCCGAAGCCCGTCGTAACGCCGTAGATCGGCTGACCCGCAGAGAGTTGCCGCTCGACGAACGCGCGAGCCTTCGAAACCCGTTCCTTCGCCTGCGCCGACAGCCGAACGCGCGCGCCGTCCGCGATTGCTTCGAGTTTTTCGAGCGCAAGGTGGCGCCCGTCGAGTTCGACCTCGGCAGAAGCGACGGTCATGAAACGTGGATAAATCGCCGAATGCGGTGCATAACCAAAAGTTTTTGTGGAGAGCCTGTGGGTACGCGGCCGGCTCCCTTGCAAAGCGCAATTCGACCTGCTACCATGCGTTTACTTCGGTAAAACGAAGTGCGACGAGCGTATCAGTCGCGGCCGAAAAAACATCGTGAATCGAAGCTTCGCTTCGGAGCATGAGGTTCCGGCCGAACCGCCGGAAGCGGCGTCAGTAGGGTCTTCCACCCGGGGGCCAGGCTGGGCGAGCGCCGGTGAGCGAATACGTCGAGACCGCGGAGGCTCTGTCTTCGCGGTCTTGCTTTTCGCCCGTAGCCTTGTCGCCGGCTCCTCGAGTAGCCTCGGGCGTTCCGTCCGAGGTTACTGGTATTTAGCGGCGATTGAGCGGGCGAGTGTCGAGATGCGCTTGCGGACGTCGGGCGGATCGAGCACTTCGGCTTGGTCGCCCCATCCGAGAATCCAGCGGACTAACTCGTTGACGTCGTCGACGTGGAAGACGATGTCGGCGGAACCGTCGTCGTGCCGTTGTACCTGCTCTTCAGCAACGACGCGCGCCGCAACGGCAGCCTTCGCCACTCTCGGCGCGAAGCGAACGCGCACTTCCGCCGGTGGTCCGCCGTGCAAGACGCCGCTGATCGACGATGCCGCCCATTGCTCAATGTCGAAATCTTCCGGCTTCACAAACGTGCGGCCGAGCGTCTCGACGTCCGCGATGCCATCTATCGCGAAACTCCGCCGGTCTTTGCGCGCGTGATCGTAGGCGACGAAGTAGATGCGACCAGAGCTTACGACGAAGCCGTAGGGATCGGCCGTCCGGACCGTCCGCTTCCCATCCTTGTCCACGTAGGTGAAGCGTACGCTGCGCGATGCACGGTGCGCAGCAGAGAGCACGCCGAAAGCCCTCTCTCCGCGTTCGTCCAGAGATATCTCCGAGAGACGGAACGCCACGGGAACGTGACCGTTCGTGCGCGCGCGGCCGTTGCCGTTGCCCGCTACAAGCTTAGAGGTGACCTTGCCGATCGAGGCGCCGATCGAGCCGCCGATCGAATGCGCGATCGAGCGCAGCGCGACCAGGCCGAAGAGCTCCCCTTCGGAGAGCCGCATGCGCTTGAGGCTATAGCCGTCGGCGAAACGATAGGTCCCTGAGGCGCGGTCGAAATGCCACGGAAACTCCGCAGCACCGAGCACCGCGAGGTAGCGACGCAGGCTTCGCGTGCTCGGCCTGTGGCCGTTACCCTCGGCGATGCGGTCTTTCAGTTGCTCGAAGGAGTGCCGCCCTTCGTCGATCGCGTTCAGCAGACGGACCAGCAGGACGACTTTGGGTTCGGTCGCGCGTTCCATCGCCTCGAAGATACTCCGGCCGCAGCGCCCGGGCAACGGGCTCCTTGTGCCAAAGGCGGGCGCAGTCGCTCAAACTTTTATCAAAAATATCTCAGGGTATCGCTGGTTCCGGTGGCGGTGGCGCCTCGAGCGACGGAATCTTAGAGAACACCAGCTTCTCGGCTTCGGCACCCTCGACGTCGGCAAGGATGTGATCGCCGCTTTGGAACTTCCCTCTGAGCATCTCCTCGGCGATCTCGTCCTCGACCATGCGCTGTATTGCTCGGCGCAGAGGGCGAGCGCCGAACTGCGGATCCCAGCCTTTGCGTGCCAGCAGGCTCTTAGCAGCCTCGGAGACCTTGAGGCTCATGTCTTGCGCGCGAACCTCGCGGATGACTTTTTCGAGCTCGAGGCCGACGATCTGCTCGATCTGCTCGCGCGTGAGCTGATGGAAGACAACGACCTCGTCGACCCGGTTGAGGAACTCCGGCCGGAACGTCGTCTTGACTTCCTCGAGGATCTTGTTCTTCATTCGCTCGTACGAGCGCGCCTCGTCTTCGACGCCAACTCTCTGCGGGCGGAATCCAATGTCGCTTGTGGTTTGCATCCCGATGGCGCCGATGTTGGAGGTCATGATGATGACGCTGTTCTTAAAATCGACGCGGCGGCCCTGAGAATCCGTGAGATGCCCGTCGTCGAGTACTTGCAGGAGCAAATTGAAGACGTCCGGATGCGCCTTCTCGATCTCATCCAAGAGAACGACCGAGTAGGGCTTGCGCCGCACCGCCTCGGTAAGCTGTCCGCCTTCTTCGTAGCCCACGTATCCGGGTGGCGCCCCGACGAGCCGGCTCACGGCGTACTTCTCCATGTATTCGGACATGTCGATGCGCACCATCGACTCCTCGTCGTCGAACAAGAACGCCGCGACGCTACGCGCGACCTCGGTCTTGCCGACTCCGGTTGGGCCGAGGAAGATGAACGAGCCGATCGGACGGTTCGGATTCTTGAGTCCGGCACGCGAACGCCGAATCGCGCGTGTGATGACTTCGATCGCTTCGTCTTGGCCGACGACGCGCGTGTGCAACTCTTCCTTCATGTTGAGAAGTTTCTCGGTCTCCGCTTGCGCCAGCCGGCTGACCGGGATTTTGGTCCACGAAGCGACGATCTCGGCGATGTTCTCCGCGGTAACCTTTAAGGCGCGCTCGCCGACTTGCCGCTTCTCGCGCCACTCCTGGTCCAAGCGCGCGCGCTCGGAACGCAACTTCTCTTCACGCTCGCGAACGTTGGCCGCTTTCTCGAACTCCTGACCCTTCACCACGCTCTCTTTTTCCGCGACGATCTTGCGCAGCTGCGCGTCGAGTTCGCGTATCTCCGGCGGCGGCAGGGTCGCCTGCAGACGAACGCGCGAACTTGCCTCGTCGACGAGATCGACGGCTTTATCGGGGAGGAAACGATCCGTGATATAACGATCGCCAAGCCGTGCCGCGGCTGCCAGCGCCTCGTCGGTGATTTGCACCTTGTGGTGCGCTTCGTACCGGTCGCGCAGGCCCTTGAGGATCTCTATCGTCTCTTCGACCGTCGGCTCGCCGACCATCACCGGCTGGAACCGCCGCTCCAGCGCCGAGTCTTTCTCGATGTGTTTGCGGAACTCGTTGAGCGTGGTTGCACCGATGCACTGCAACTCGCCGCGCGCGAGCGCGGGCTTGATGATGTTGCTGGCATCGATCGCACCTTCGGCCGCACCGGCGCCGACGAGCGTATGCAACTCATCTATGAACAGGATGATCTCGCCGGCGGCGCCCCGGATCTCATCCATGACGCGCTTCATGCGCTCTTCGAACTCGCCGCGATACTTCGTTCCCGCGACGAGTCCGGCAAGGTCGAGCGTGATAACGCGCTTGTCTCGAAGCGGTTCGGGAATGTCACCCTTGACGACTCGCTGCGCCAATCCTTCGGCGATTGCGGTCTTGCCGACACCCGGCTCGCCTATGACCGCGGGATTGTTCTTGGTGCGCCTTGAGAGAATCTGAATGACGCGCTCGATCTCGAGATTGCGCCCGATGACGGGATCGAGCTTGCCTTCACGTGCGAGTTGCGTGAGATCGCGTCCGTATGCGTCGAGCGTCGGCGTCTTGCCTTTGCCCTTCGGCGCCGGAGTCTGTCCTTCGGCGCCGAGCAGCGAAGTCGTCTGCACGCGCACTTTCGCCGGATCGACGCCGAGATTCGTGAGCACGCGAGCCGCGACACCCTCGCCTTCGCGGATGAGGCCGAGCAGAAGATGTTCGGTGCCGATATAGTTGTGGTTGAGTTGGCGTGCCTCTTCGAATGCCAACTCGATGACGCGCTTGGCGCGCGGCGTGAACACCATCTCCTGCTGCACCGTCTGCCCACCGCGGCCGACAATAGCCTCGACCTCTTGACGAACCTTCGCCAGGTTGACGCCGAGCGACTCGAGCACTTTCGCCGCAAGACTCTCTCCTTCGGAGATGATGCCCAAGAGAATGTGCTCGGTTCCGATATAGTTGTTTCCGAGACGCTGCGCCTCTTCTTGCGCCAGCACGATGCTGCGTCTCGCGCGCTCGGTAAACGGTTCCCACATCGACATGCTGCTATTCTACCAAACTCTCACGACCGACGCCTGGTTGCCCTCGGGGGTGAACCGAAGAGATTTCGTTCGGGAGCGACCGAGGCGACAACGTCACGAACGAAATCTCAAAGGTTAAAGCGCAAGCCGACGAAGCCGGCTGTAGTCCCTCCCTCTTGCAATCCTTGGTAGAGGCGCAATTCAATAGCAGTATTCGGCGCGATTCCCTTGCCGCCGAAGATCGTAACGACCGGCACGGTCCGCTGCCCGATCGACAAATTGCCGATCCCGGCACCCACGCCGACGTAGGCGCCGCCGAAACCGCCGCCCGAGAGCCCTCTGATCTCAGCGGTTGCCGCATAGCCACCTTGCCTCGTAATGGGGACGAGCAGCGTGCCCTGCAAACCGAAGGGAACGACCGGCAGCGATGACGAGGTACTCAGCATCACGGCCCCGCCGTTT
>JAKAPO010000139.1 GCA_021807065.1 bacterium | reverse complement strand
CGATCGTCATCGACATTGGATCGCAGTATTCGACGAGCGCGCCCGTCTACCACATCGCAAATACGCTCGGGCTCATGAGCCGGTTCATCAAGCGGCATACGCAATCGTCGGATTCTCCCGGCGTGGATATTATGGTGCTGCCGTCCGGCACGATCTTCGCATCGGACGGATCGGAACTGCCCCCGCCCATCTTCATCGAGTTTACCGATTTCATCGGCCAGCCGAAATGGGTCGATGTGCAGACGATGCAGTTCGTCACCGTCATGCGGGCCGACATTCAGGTTGGCAGCATCGTGAAGATGCCGGTTGGCCTGCCGAATGCGCCGGGAATCGTGCAGACCGGCGCGGCCTCGCTGCCGTCCTCGCTCAAGTACAGGACCTCGTTCCAGGGTCAGTTCGTCATCCAGCAGGTGCGACATATCGGCAACTTCCGCGATGCGGATGGGGCATCGTGGGCGACCGTCTTTCAGGCGGCGGCGATCAATGTCTAGTAATTACACGTCCGACAACTTCGTCACGCTGCCGATACAGCAGAATCTGCCCGCGCTTGCCACGTCGAATGCGGAGCAGGCGATCGCGCAGACGGGTCGGGCGCTCCCGTGCAAGGTCCTCGCCGTCAACGGCTCACTCGTGCAGGTGAGTTTCGAGGTGCAGGGACCGTTCACGCTGCCGCCGTTATGGCTGCCGAAAGCGGAGAGCCAATGGGCGCGCATGCCGACGCAAGTAGGCGACGTGGGGATTACCGTGCCGGCCGATACGTTCCTCGGCGGGATTAGCGGCCAGGGGTCCGGCGTCGCCGACATGACGCGCGAGTACGGGAACATGAGCACGCTCGTCTTTGTGCCGGTCGCCGCGACGGGGTTCTCCTCGTCGCCGAACGCCAATCAGGCGTGGCTGAACGGGCCCGCCGGGGCTCGCATCTCGGATGCCGCCCAGACCGCCACGGTCGAGGCGTCGGCAAACGAGGTGCAACTCATCGTCGGATCCGCCTCGCTCGCGCTCACCGCCTCGGGGCTTACGATCACCATCGGCGGCCTTACCTGGACCTTCACCGCCTCGGGGCTCACCATGTCGAGCGGCATTGTCGCCGAGACGCACGTTCACGGCGGGGTCACGACAGGGAGCGCCGACACGGGAACGCCGCTCGCATGAGAGCGGGCTGGGAGCGGAGAAGCACTTGCCATGCGCACCTACGGTAGGGTCGGCCAGGTCGATGGCATCGGCGGCAGTTGGGTCGAGGTATCGACGGACGCGAACGGGTCCGACGAGAATGTCTATCTGACCACGCTCGTGCAGACGCTCAAACTCAACCTTGGCGAGAGCCCCTTTTTCGGAAACTACGGGATCCCGGCGCAGCAGTCGGTCATCACGCAGGTCTTCCCGGACTTCTACGCCGCGCGCACGCAGCAGCAGTTCGCGCCGCTCTTCTCGTCGCTGGTCATTCAGCGGGTACAAGGATCGACGCCGCCGGTCTACGCCGTGAGAGCGGCTTGCGCCTCGGGCTCGATCCTCACCGCGTCGGTGGCGACATAAGATGAGCGCGGGACTCCCGCTCCTATTCTCCGCGTCCGGGCCGGTGGCCACGCCGCCAGGAACCCTGCAGCAGGCGCTCATCGCGCTCGTCTCCGCGCAGGTTCCGGGGTATACGGCGAGCCTTCCGGGATCGCTGATCGACGACGTGGTGGGGACGGACGTGGGCGCGCTCGCGACGATCGACCAGGCGCGCGTCGATGCCATCAACGGCGTCTCTCCCTACGCCGCCAATCCGTACATTCTCGCGCAACTCGGTCTGCAGTTCGGCCTTGCGCAGGGACTCCTTTCGAACGGCAGCGTCTTCGTCACGTTCACCGGCAGCGCAGGATACGTCATTCCGATTGGGTTCCTCGTATCGGATGGGACGAACCAATACGCGATCATCGACGGCGGGGTCATCGCCACATCTGGCACGTCGTCGCCGCTCTTCGCCGTGGCGACAAATTCGAGCACCTTTGCCATCCCCGCCGGCGCGGTAAATCAAATCGTCACCTCCGTGCCGAGCCCGTACACGCTCAGCGTTACGAACGCACAGGCGGGAACGCCGGCGCAGGCGGCGGAGACGGTAGACAGCTACCGCGCCCGGCTTCTCGACGCATTCGGCGTTGCCTTGCCGGGGTCGGCGACGTACCTCAAGACGCTCTTGCGCGCGGTTCCGGGCGTATCGGATCGGCTCGTCTCGATCATTCAGAACGGATCGAATTGGGAGGTGCTCTGCGGCGGCGGCGATCCGTATGCGGTCGGCGAGGCGATCTACGCGGGAGTGAGCACGCCGGGACTCCTCGTCGGCTCTGCGACAACCGCGCGAAACATTACCGTCTCGCTTTACGATGCGCCGAACACGTATACCATCGTCTACGTCAACCCGCCACAGCAGCTCGTGACGCTGGCGATTACGTGGAATACGACCTTGGCAAACTTCACCGCGTCGAGCGCGGTGAATCAGTACATGATCGGTGCGGCGCAGAGTTACATCAATAGCATCGTCGTCGGCCAGCCGATAAATGAACTCGTGCTCATCGACGCGCTACAATCGGCAGTCTCTTCCGTTCTTCCGGCTGTGAATCTCACGACGCTTGAGTTTGCGTTTACCATCAATGGCACGGCCGTATCTCCGACTGCCGGGACGTTCATCATCCCGTCCGACTCGGAGAGCTACTTCTACGTTTCGCCGACCGGCGTCACGAGCGTGCAGGGCTAGCGCATGAGCAGCAGCGCCATCTCCACCCCGGAGGATCCACTCCAGGAGATCATTCCGAGCTACGTCTACGAACAGTACGCGGACGACCAGAACATCGTCGCATTCGCAAACGCGTACAATACGCTCGCGCAGTCGTATCTCGACTGGTTCAACGCGACGCCGTTCGCCGTTTACACGAGCCCGGCGATCGTCGGCCCGCTGCTCGATTGGATCGGAAACGGGATCTATGGGATACCGCGGCCGGTCTTCTCTACGCTCACGACGAAGTTTCTCTCCGATGCGGTCAACTATCTATCGACAAACACGATCGCAACGGATGGGAGCGCGCACGATGAAAGCGGGTCGTCGATCGTATCGAATGACGACTATTACAAGCGGACGATTACATGGCATGCGTACATTGGCGACGGACGAATTTGCAATGTCATGACGATTCGGAAGCGCATCGCGCGGTTTCTTTTCGGATCTAACGGCGGAGACATCTCCCTATCGCAGGCGCAGCAGGTGAACATCGCCGTCGTAACGTCGCCCTTGAAATTCGATATTACGATACCTGCCGGAACGGCTTCGTCCTATTTTCAAGAGGCGTTCAACGCCGGCATCCTGGCATTCCCTTTCCAGCTTGAAGCGACGGTGACGATAGCATGAGCACACAATTCGTATTCGCGAACAACGTGCAGACGACGCTCGCCAATGCGGCGAGCACATCACAAACGACAATTACGCTTGCGTCCACGGCCAACTTTCCGACGATTCCAGCCGGCTACTTCTGGGCGGTAACGCTGAACGACGCGGCAACGCAGGCGATCTTCGAGGTGGTCTACGTCACGTCGATCTCCGGCTCGAACCTCACGGTCCTGCGAGCGCAGGAAGGCACGGCGGCGCACGCATGGAACGTCGGCGACTTTGCGTTCGCCTGCGCGACGGCCGGGGTGCTTGCGAGCTTCCTCAATGCCTCATCGACCGGCTCGTTCGTCGAATTGTCGCCCGCGTCGCAGCAGGCGGGGTCGATCGACATCTCAGGCGCGATTACCGCGGGCGGACTGGGGACCTTCGACGGCATCGTTGCCAACGGCCCGATTACGAATGCGACCTCGGGATCGTTCTCCGGCGACGTATCGGCAAGCGATCTCATCGCCACGCGCACGTACGGAAACACGGCGCTTGGGTCCATGCCACTTCGCGTCCAAGGCGCGGGGGGAACTATCGGCATTGGCCCGTCGAGCGGGCTGAGCGTCTACGGAATTACCGCATCCGCCCTCGCCATTGGCCTTGCGGGATCTCCGAGCTACGCGGCGTTCGATACGGACGGCGATCTCGGATTAACCGGCAACCTCTACGCATATGACGGCATATTCGGCAATGAAGTGAACGCGCAGTCGCTGCTCCAGAATGGCTATCCGGTAGTCGTCGGCATCAGCTCGTCATCTTTGACCCTTTCGCGAACGGGCGGCAACGTCGATATCGAGATGCCCGTGAACACGATTCTTGTCGGCGGGTCAATCGTCGCTTACGGAAACGGCGGAGCGCCATCGATCACCCTGCCGAATTACGGGATCTGGTTCATCGAGGTGATCTACGCGATCGAACAGACGAGCAACTCGAACATGACCATCGGTCTTTCGCTTTCGGGCGGGGCGATAACGGGAGGATTCATCAGTAATGCCAACAATACGACGGCATTTAATTCCGTCGCCTGGATTACGCTTTACGGGGCGGGCGAAACCAACACGAATAACCAGGTGCTCACCTTTGCCCTCTCGGTATCCGGCGGGACGCTCTACGGATCTCAGCCGTGGACGGTTCGCGCGACGAGGCTGACGGAGATATGATCTACGGCGTAGACACCAGCTACGCGAACGGCATCCCGAATTGGAGGCGCGCATTCGCCGACGATCGCGTGAAGTTCGTCTATGCCCGCGCCTCCTACGGAGCCAACCCGGCCGACAATGACGGGGCCTCCTTCGCAATCACGCATGATGCGTGCAAGGCGGCATCTGTCCCGTTCCTGCCGTACACGTTCTGGCTCTACGGCCAGCCGGCAGCCGACCAGGTGGCCAACTATCTCACCGCTGCGGATGGGCGGTTCGGCCTTTCGACCATCGTCGATGTCGAGGAGGGCTCCGGCGCGCTCGGCTGGGGGTCCATCGGCGAGAACGTCTTGGCCCTGGCGGCTACGCTCGATCTGCTCCAGGTGCATGTCGGGCAGTCGATCATCTACACGAACTCGGATACCTGGACGACCTATTTCGGGGGCACGGACGCCTTTGCCGGGCATCGATTCGCCGTCGCGCACTACGGCGTGCGGCCGGGGGCGTTTGGCCTCATCCCCGGGATTGTCGAGGTGGTCATCCACCAATTTTCGGATGGCTCAGGACTCGCGCCGATTCCGGGCCTCTCGACCCCGGACAACAACGGCGATCGCGACGTGCTCATTGCGCCGAACTTCGCGGCGCTGGCAAGGAGATAACATGCACCGGAATGACCTCATCTCGCTCTGCTCGCTGCTCGTGGGCATCTCCTCGGCCGTCGCCGTGCCGAGCGTCGGCTCGTCGCTCAACGTCGTCACGGGCGGCCATGGACAACTCGCGCTCTCCATCCTGGCCGTGCTCGGCGTGGTCGCCGCGCAAGTGATCCGCGTCTACTCCGTGCCCACGCCGCAAGGGAAATAACGCCGAGCCTGGTATACTTCCCGGGTCACGAAAGGAAAGAACATGGCATCGATTTTACAGGGCGTCCTCGGCCCGCTTCTCGACGGTATCGACGCCGAGCTGAAGGCGAACTCCGCCGCGCTCCTGGCCGCGGCAAATGCCGCAGGCGTCAAGGTCATCGACGAGGTGGCGAATACGGTCATCGACAACCTGCCGCACCGCGGCCTGGCGGCAATCGTCGCGCCATTCATTCGCACCGCGATCGCCGACGCAGAGCCGCAGATCATCGCGGCGCTCGGCGGGGAAGAGCAGGCGCTGCTCACGCTGCTTGAGGTGCAGATCGCGCTGGCGGCATCGAAGTTCGGCGGCTAGCGATCTGGCCGCCGCGTTGTTTCATGTGAAACAGTCGAAGATCGACGGCTAACGCGCCTTTCAGATTGGGCAACGTCGGTTCTCGTCCCAATATGCAGCGCAGCGCGCCATCCGTGACGCGTCCTCCGCATGTGATTGGTCCGCATTTGAGCCGAGCATGTCCACGATGCGTGAGTAGGTTACGTCGAATGAGGGATTCCGTACTGCGCCGGCATCGAATGTGTTCGTTGGGTGCGCTTTGCACGCATATGGGCTGCCGGTAAAGGCCACGTTGAGGGCCTGAATGAGAGCATCGGGGTGGAATCGGCCCGAGACGATTACCGGGTCGCCCTCCTGCATTTTTGCAACCGCTTTGCCCTGCGGCGAATGAGATTCCACCGTCCCGTCCAGCGTGACGCCCTCGCCAAGATCAACGATGAAGTTGCCGTCGTAGCTGATCGTATCCACGGTTCCCACCCAATCCGTGAACATGGCCGTCTTGAGCGCGGCGCAGGTTCCGCCATTCTTCCACGCCTTGGCGATCTTGTGCTTAGCCATATCGTTCGGTGCGGCATCGAAGCGGGATTCGACGGCCGTCTTTGAGGCGAGAAACGCCGTTTCGATTCCCGGCCTTGCCGGCGCAAACGACGAGACCGTCGCGGACGATACGGACGACGCGATCGACGCTAGCACCGCAATCGTCACATTGATGGCGACTATGGCGAAGACGAGAAGACAGAATATCGTGATGATCCATCTGAGGACATCCAAAACGGAAGGATGCTTCTGGGACGTGGAGGGTGCGGGAAACGACGTGCCGCAGGCCGGGCAGAACCGCGCGCCTCTCGGCGGAGGCAGCGCACATTT
>JAKAPO010000138.1 GCA_021807065.1 bacterium | reverse complement strand
CGCAAACGATCGCCCCTCGATCGCCGATCTGTCCGCCGCGCTCGGCATAGAAGGAGCTGCGATCCAGAATGATGCCGCCGCGCTCACCCGCGACGAGCTGCCCGACGGATCTCTCCTCGCGCAGCAGCCCGACGATCTCGCCCTCGCTCTCCAAGCCGTCGTACCCGGTGAACGTCGTCATGATGGCGGGCAGCTCGGCCAACGTCACGACCGTGCGCTTTTTCTCCGCGTCGGCGCGCGCGCGCGCGCGCTGCTTCTCCATCTCTTCCTGGAAGCCGGCTTCGTCGATAGCGACGTCCTGTTCGCCGGCGATCTCGCGCGTCAGTTCCATCGGAAACCCGTAGGTATCGTGCAGTAGAAACACCTCCTCGCCCGGCAGCGAGTTCTCCCCTCGCGACCGAACGGCTTTCAAAAGCTCGGCGAGGATCATGCTGCCGCGCTCCAGGGTTCGTTCGAAACTCGCCTCCTCACGCGCGAGCGTCTCGGCGATGCGCGCAGCGTGCTCGCGCAATTCCGGGTATCCCGGCGCAAGCGAAGCGATCACCGCCGGCACGAGTGCGGTCAGAAAACCGTTGCGGTATCCGAGCAAACGCCCGTTGCGCACCGCGCGCCTGATGAGGAACCGCAGCACGTAGCCGCGATCGGTATTCGATGGAAATATTCCATCGTTGATCAGGAAGGTCACCGCCCGCGCGTGATCGGCGATGATGTTCCGGCGGACTTGTGAGGCGCTTCCCTCGACATCGCGCGCGCGCTCGCGTGCACTCGGTCGGGATGACGAGAGCGCCTCCCTCGACGCGCTCGCGACGACGAGAGCGTCTAGCGCCTTCACGATATCGGTGAACAAGTCGGTCTCGTACATCGAGACTTTGCCGTTGGCGATCGCCAGCATTCGCTCGAGGCCGGCTCCGGTATCGATCGCTTTGCGCGGCAACTCGGAGAGATGTCCGTCGATTCCGCGATTGAATTGCTGGAAGACGACGTTCCAAAACTCGACGAAGCGCGTACCCCTGTTCGGCGCGTTGTCGTCAGGCGCGCTCGCGTGCTCGGGTCCGCTGTCGTAGAAAAGCTCGGTCGACGGGCCGCACGGACCGGTCGGGCCCATCGTCCAGAAATTTTCCTCGTCGCAACGGGCGATGCGCGAAGGATCGAGACCGATGTCCTTGCGCCAGATCTCTTCCGCCTCGTCGTCACCCGTGTGAACGGTTACGTGGATTTTGGTTGCGTCGAGACCTAGCCACTGCTTCGAGGTCGAGAATTCCCAGGCGTAGGCGATCGCGTCACGTTTGTAGTAGTCGCCGAAACTGAAGTTGCCCAGCATCTCCAGAAACGTTCCGTGGCGGCCGGTACGCCCGACGTTCTCGATATCGCTTTTCGCGCCAGCAACGCGCAGGCAACGCTGAACGGTGACGACGCGCGGCGCCGGAGCCGGGCGATCGCCGAGAAATACCGGCACGAACTGTTCCATCCCGGCGATCGTGAACAGCGTCGTGGCCATTTCGTCGGGAATCAGGCTCGCCGAGGGCACGTGAACGTGACCCTTGGACACGAAGTAGTCGACGAAGGCGGATCGGAGTTCCTGGCTGTTCATGGCTCGGAACGCAAAACGTTAGAGCCTTAGATAGGGCCGACCTCCGAGGGCGGTGTCGCGGACTCCGGCTAGGTGGCGCTCAAGTGGTAGGCCGAGGCGAGATCTTTCATGGCAGTCGTCAGGATCGCGTGATACTGCGCGTCGACCGCCAAACCGTACTTCGCATCGATGTCTTTCATGACTTGGAGATGGATCGGATGCGAAACGGCCCGGTCAAGCATGACCTCGACGTTGAACCCCTCGCCGCTCTGGCCAGCGCCCCATAACGCCCGTGCCAGCGCCGGTCCATTCTTTGGGTTCGGGCTGGGCGCTGATGGGAGCCGAACGCCCTTCGCCTTTACGATGAGTAGTGAGTCGGCGACGACGAAGTCGAAAGTCTTGAGAAACTGCGCGACTTGTCCCTTGCCATACTGCGCGGTGAGCTTGTGAACCTCTGCGTTGAAGTGCACCCCCGTCAGGGTCTTAAGTAACGCAGCGGAGTCGAAATGCGATGGGCCCCCTCCGGCCTCGATCATCGAGAGAGTTACGGCGAGCGCGGGAGATCCGGTATAGACGCAGCACGAACCCGAGAACCGGGTTGGCTTGTCGACGATGTTGGGCGACAGTCTCGCCGAGGCGACCGTACCGGCCAGGAGGGCCAGCGCCCCTACGATCGCGGGCAACAAGCGTAATCTGTTCATGCCCTACCAACGCGGGATCGAGCGATTCGGATTTCGCCTAGCGGGCACTGTCCCGGATGGCGGCCATGACGCGCTCTTTGAGCAGGGGGCTCACCCGCGGGCCGTTCTCACCAGTAGCGCAGGCTTGCGCCGAATAGGCAACGGCGCTGACGGCCTGCATCGCGTCGCGATACTCGCTCGAGCAGGCTCGGCACGTACGAACGTGGGCCGCTACCGTGGTTGCCTCGTCGCGTGGTAACGCGCCTAACGCGAAACTCGCTATGTCTTCCAGGATTCGGTCGTGCGATTTCATCCGACGCTCACTCCTCCAAGTTGATCGCGCAATTTACGAAGCCCCGAACGGATGCGTGTCTTGACCGTTCCGAGCGGCAGGCCGGTCCGCTTCGCGATCTGATCGTGAGAGAGTCCGCCAAAGAACCCCAACTCGATGACCTCGCGCTGCTCGTGAGGCAAGCGAGACATGGCGTCACGCAGAGACTTTCCGTCAAGCGCTCTCGCGACGTCGTCCTCCAGCTCCACGTCCGCCGGTGCCATCGCGGGCATCGCGTCTGCAATTTGCCTGTGATCGCGCAACACGTCGATCGCGCGATTTCGTGCGACACGTGCGATCCACCCGGCGAAGTTTCCGCTCTTGAACGTCTCGGGTGAGCTCCATATCTTGAGAAACACGGCCTGCGTCACGTCTTCAGCGGCGCGTACGTCCGAAAGAACGCGCAACGCGATGCCATAGACGAGCCGATGGTATTCGTCGTAGAGCCGTTCGAAAGCCGCAGCGTCCCGCGCACGAACGCCCTCCATTAGCCGTGTCGCGTCCACTACTCTTTCAATACCGCCCGGAGCTTATCCAAAGCCTTCGCCTGCAGGCGCGAAACGTGCATCTGCGAGACATTGAGGCGTTGCGCGATCTCGGTCTGTGAGATCGACTCGAAGAACCGCAAGTAGATGATGACGCGCTCCCGGCCGCTAAGATAGGAGAAGGCCCGTTCCAGGTTCGCGCGGTCTTCCAGCAGCTCGAGCCCCGAATCAGTCGTCCCCACCGTGTCGGCGAGCGCTTGCGACCGCCGGCCGCCGTCGCCGGACATCTCGGAATCCAGGGAGAGCAAATTGTAAGCCTGGCCGAGCTCCTGTGCCTCGAGGATCTCTTCATCGCTTGCGTCGAGGTGCTCGGCGAGTTCGGCGATGGTTGGGCTGCGGCCCAGTTCGACCGCAAGTTTTTCGCTCGCGCGATTGACCGCAAGATTCAGCTCCTGAAGCCGGCGCGGTACCTTGACAGCCCATCCTTTGTCGCGAAAATAGCGCTTTATCTCGCCGATGATCGTCGGCGTTGCGTACGTCGTGAACTCGACGCCGCGATCGAGTTCGAAGCGATCGATCGCTTTGAGCAATCCGACCGTTCCGACTTGCACGAGATCGTCGAGCGGCTCGCCGCGGTTTGCGAACTTGTGCGCGAGGAAGCGCACGAGGTTCAGGTGCGCTACGACGAGATCGCTACGCAGCTTCTCGTACCGTTCGTCCCGCAACTCGGGATTCGCGTCGTGACGTAGGCGAGCATGAGAGAAACGCTCAAAGAGCCGGCGCGTTCGTTCCCGAGAAGACCGAACGTCGCGGGTTCGCTCTTTCACTTCACCCCGGAAGGCGTTTGAACATGACGAGGTCGGTACCGTTCTCGTGGCTCTCGTACGAAACCTCATCCATCAGCGCGCGAATGAGAAAGACACCGAGACTGCCTGCCGCGGATTCGTCGACACGCGAAACGTCCAGCGTCTCCGGTTGGACCGGACCGCCGAAATTGCGCACCCGTATCCGCAGACCATCCGGTAGGCTTTCGCATATGACGTCGGCGCGCTCGCCACCGCGGGGTATCGCGTTGACCAGTGCCTCGGAGACGGCAAGTTTCACGTCCTCGATCTCCTCGATCGAAAACTGCAATCGCGACGCGACCGCCGAAATCGCGAGCCTTGCAATCGACACGAACTCCGCCTTTGCCGGTATGCGAAGCTCGACGGTATCGACCGCAACCGCCTTAGGCGCAGATTGATTCACACGAGCGCCTTCATCGCCGCATCCTCGCTGTCGAAGATGCCAAAAATCATGACCAGACCCGTAATGTCGAAAATTTTCTTGATCTGCGGGTTCGTGCAGACCAAGTTAACCGAACCGCCGTGCTCGCGTACGCGCTTCAGCCCACCAATCAGTACCCCGAGCCCGGTGGAATCGATGTATCGCACCTTTTCGAGGTTAATAACGAGATTATAAACGCCGCGGTCGATGAGATTCCCGATCGCGTCCTTGAGTTTCGGCGACGTATACACGTCGATTTCTCCCGAGAGATCGACGACGGAACAGTCGCCCTTGCCTTCCCGAACCGTAACCTTGATGTCCAACTCTTACTCCTATCCGTTCTTCTGTTCGTCGGCGGCTCCAAAGTTGCTCCGGGCGTTCTCGACGACTTGCCGGCCTCGCTCGTATAACTCGGCTGCATTCGCTTGCCATTGCGATGCGGCATCGGCGACGCGCTCGCGCACGTCCGCGACTTTCCCGCGGATATCGCCTGTCGCGTCCTTCGCGAAATTCGTCGCCTCTTTTGCTTTTCCGATCAACATGTCGCGCGCATCTTCACGCGTGAGCGCGATAGCGATCACGGCACCGATCGCGGCGCCGATGAGAAAACCGCCAAAAAAACCGCCGCTGCGGCCTTCATTTGCCATGGTGTATCAACTCCTCGGAGGGAGATGCGTCTCCTGGGCTCTTTCCCGTAACCAAGCGGCGTAAACCAGCGCTCACGCCGTCTAGGACGGCACCGATGTTCACGATCGCCGGCGAGATCGCCCCGCGCACGAGGTTCGACGTGCTCGAAACGGCCTGCGCGACGCTTTCGAGAGCGCCCACGGCACCGCCGAGTTTGGCGAGTGTGTCGTCCGCGGTCGCGGAAATGCCTTCCACGTGTTCCAGCGCCTCGCCGATGGGTTTGCCCAGCGTCGAGAGCTGCCGGTCTACCTCGTCGAGCGTTCCGCGAAGGCGTCCGAAGACGCGTGCCAGCGCGATCATTGCAACGAATATTCCGATGCCTACGAGCAGGGCGCCGATGCCGACGCCCACGTCCAGAATGCTCCCCCAGTCCATTTTAGGTGCGCGGCCTTCCTGACCGCGCACGGCTATTCCCCTTGCCGAAGCGCGGCGACGAGCGGCGGCAGCAGCGCAGCGACTCGTTCGACCTCCTGGCGCGTCGTCGATCGCCCCAACGAGAAGCGAACGGCGGCGGCGGCGCTGCTGCCGAGCGCAGCGATCACGTGACTGGTCTGCGCGACCCCCGACGTGCAGGCGCTCCCCGCGGAGACCGCAACGCCCTCGAGGTCTAGGCGTATGGCGAGCGTCTGGGCGCTCACCCCTTCGAAGGAGAGGCTGGAGATATTGGGTAAGCGCTGCGCTCCGGCACCGTTGACTCGAGCGCCGGCAATCGTTTGCAGGACTCTTTCCTCGAACATACCGCGTAGCTGCGCGACGCGTCCAGTAGCATCTGCACGCTTGCTTTCGGCTAACGCGAGCGCGACCGCAGCACCGACGGCCCCCGCGACGTCCTCGGTGCCGGAGCGCCGGCCGGCTTCCTGCCCGCCGCCGTGCACGATCGGAGCGATCGGCGTGCCTTCGCGAACGTAGAGTATTCCGACGCCGTGCGGACCGCCGAACTTGTGCGCGGAGAGGCTCATCATGTCGACTCCAAGTGAGTCCACGTCGAGCGCGAGCCATCCGGCCGCCTGCACGGCGTCGGTGTGGAACAGCACCTCGCGCGCGCGAGCGAGCGCCGCGAGTTGTGCAATCGGCTGAATCGTGCCGATCTCGTTGTTTGCGTACATGACGCTCGCCAGCGCTGCATCCCGGTGTAGTGCTTGCGCAAATCGATCCACGTCGATGCAACCGTCCCCGTTCACGGGAATCGTCGTGACCCTATAGCCTTCCGAGGCAAGCGCTTGAAGGCTGTGGAGCACGGCGTGATGCTCGATCGCACACGAAACCAAATGGCTGCCCGGGCGCAACCGCGCCGTCCCGAGCACTGCCAGCGAATCGGCTTCGGAGCCGCCCGCAGTGAAAATGATCTCCTTGCGTCTTGCACCTATTACCCCGGCGATGCGTTCGCGCGCTTCCTCGAGAGCACTGCGAGCACGGCGACCTTCGACATGGAGCGAGCTCGGGTTGTACGGCGACTGCGACAGAAACGGCAGCATCGCCTCGAGTGCTTCGGGCTGCAGCGGTGCGGTTGCCGCGTAATCGAAGTAAATTCGCTCTCGCGTCACAGGGCTTTCCAAGGGGAGCAGGTTACGATCCTTGCAGATCGGA
>JAKAPO010000137.1 GCA_021807065.1 bacterium | reverse complement strand
CCGCGCTCGCGCAGGAGGCGCCGCGACGAGGTCCGATGATCTTTTTCGGCCCGGGTCCTGGCGGGCGTAGGCCAGCGGGCGGCCGCGGCGGTTTCCGTAACGTCATCACGCCCTTGCCGGCGAGCGCGCCATCGCAGCCATTTGCGCTAGGGAATAACGGAGGGATGTGCACGGGCAGCGACGCCGCCGATGCAAAGCAGCTATCGAGCGCGTTGCAGGCGTTCACCGCAAAGATCGAGGCAGCGAAGACGAGCACGGGTTACCCGGCGACGATGGCTGCGCCGATAATTCCGGAGGTCACGGTGACATATCACGGTTTGGGTTCGGCGTATGCGCTGACGATCACGCCGCGATCCTTCGAAGGGATGCGTCCGATCATCGCATGTATGGCGGTCCACCGCGCCACCCCCAACGATATTGCGGCGCGTCATCTCTATGAAGCGGAGCACGCGCTCTTCATGGTGCCGCAGATCCAATTCATGCCGGCGGTCGGAATGTATTTTGCGCTGCGCCCGCCGCAGCCGGGGCGGGAGACGTTCCGGGTTTACGCGCTGCCTCCAGCGCCTCCGCGTGACCCCTTCGCGATCCGCACCGGTGGAGCGTGCACGAGCGACGAGCATAGCATCGCGGTGCAACTCATCGGCGAGCTGCGGGCGCATTTTACGCGCGGGGCAGCCACGCCGAGCTTCTCTATCATCGCGCATACGGCCAAGGCGGGAACGTGGTACGAAATCGATCCCGGCGATCCGGCGACGATCGGGGCGCTGCTCACCTGCGGCCGCGTGGCAGCGGCAACCGAACAGGAGCTCTCGCAACGGGGCTGGGACGGCAAGGAAATTCCCGAACTGAACTACACGCCGGCGCTGGGCATCTATATGATCCGCCCGCAGTTCGGACCCGGCGGCGGAGTAAGAGTAACCTCTCCGCCATAATCACCGTATCCCGCACGGATCCGCGCTCTCCGGGGAGCGGCCTTGCTCGCGCGCGAGCATCACCATCTCGCGCATACGCGGGTGCTCCCCAGGAATCGTCTTCTCCCACTCTTCGAAACGTGGGACCGGCTCGCCGACGCGAAAAAGAAAGTACCAGACGTTCATCTCACCCATGAAGGCAAACCGCTTTCTCATGTCTTTGGCAAGCGCCGGGTAGCCGTCAAAGCTTCGTAGATAGCCGCGAAAGCCGCCATCTCTGCGGTCGAGCTCCAGCAGCGTTCGCGCATTCTTGATGGTTGCCGATATCTTACGCGCTGACTTCAGCACGCCGGGGCTCTCGAGAATGCGCGCCACGTCGCTTTCGGTAAATGCGGCGATCGCCGGCACGTCGAAACCGGCAAAGCTCTCTCGATAAGCATCCCAGCGCACTGCAATCTGGCGCCAACGCAGTCCCGTCTGGAAGACGGCGCGCGTCATGACCTCGAGATAATCGTCGAGGCGGCGAGGCCTGATGACCTCCGGGATCTCGGCACTCCGAGAAGGTTCTTTTTCGGGCATGCAGGGACTTTTCTTACCGTAGTCGCAGAAGCCCGCGGAGACTTCGCGCGGCTGATTAGGGCCGTGATCAGTGCTTCTAGGAGTTCGTACAGTGTACGTAGACGAGATGCTTACCTGTGTCGATTGTGGCCGGCAGTTCGTATTTAGCGCTGGCGAGCAGCGCTTTTACGAGCAGAAGGGCTTTCAGAACAAACCAAATCGTTGCCCCGACTGCCGGGCGGCGCGCAAGGCGATGCGCGCCCAAGGGCAGGGCGGCGGTGCTCCGCGCGTGCGGGAGATGTTTACCGCAACGTGCAGCAACTGCGGCGGCGTCGCGGAGGTGCCGTTCAATCCTCGCGGCGACAAACCCATTTACTGCCGCGACTGCTTCGCCTCTCGCACGACGGTCTGATTCCGGTTCTCAGTTAAACGTCAGCGTCGTCGAGCTTGAGCCGTACGGCGCGAACTGACCCTCACCAATGCAAATCGTCTCGTTTCCGGTGACGGCGGTCGTCGCTGTTCCTGGCTGCGTGCGCTTCCACAGGTAGGTGTACGTCCTTGGCCCGCCGCCGCCGCCCGTCGCGGTCACGACCGTAAACGTTCCGAGCGTTGGAGTCTGCGTCACGTTCGCCTGATAGAAGATTCCCTCGTAGCCGCCGAAGACGCAATCGCGCGGATTGGGGCCGGAGATGACAGGGAACTCGCACCCGCTGCCGACGCTAACGATTGCAGCGCTTCCGCTGCAGGCGTTGACCGCAATCGAAACGCTGCGTGCGCCGCCGTCCGCGACGTTTTCGTCGGAGGACGAAACCCGTATGCAGCGTGCGATCGGGGGCGAACCGCCGGCCATTTGCAGCGCCCACACGGGCGTACCGAGCGGAGACCAGGAGCCAATCGTCACCGAGGCGTGACAATCGCGGCTCGTCGCGCTAAACGAGCCGGCGTAGTTACTTTCGCTTGCGACGATCGCGCCATCGTAACAGCCCGATGCATCGGTGGCGGCACCGAGTGAACCATAGGTTGAATCGTTTGCGTCCACTTTGGTGAGCGCGGCATCGTTGTATGCTATGGCGCGGCAATCGGTTCCGATGCTCTGCCCAGATGCAGCGTAGACGACGCCGGCAGGCCAGGCGGCAAGGGGCGACGCGGGCGCGCCGATCGTTGCGGAGAACGCAATGTCCTCGCCGGCTTGTGAAGCTGCATCGCTCGGTGCGTTGCGATCCGTGTAGTGGTTGTAGATGACGCCGCTGTACGCGAGTGATACCGGTGGAACCGCTGCAACGGCCAGCATCAGCGATGCCGTCGCCGGCGCCGCCGACGGTGTGCCCGGTGTCGTACCGCTGGAGGCGGAGACCGCGAGATCGGCCGAGCAATTCGAGGCTGTGCTCCCGGTGAACGCGATCCCCGGCTGCAACACCATCGTGTCGAATGTTTTGGAAACTACGATCGTGACAGTGCTGCCGGCTCTC
This sequence comes from bacterium, assembly GCA_021807065.1. Taxonomy (GTDB): domain Bacteria; phylum Vulcanimicrobiota; class Vulcanimicrobiia; order Vulcanimicrobiales; family Vulcanimicrobiaceae; genus Tyrphobacter. The sequence continues at coordinate 3,674 of JAKAPO010000137.1, read as the reverse complement.
GGCAGCACACTCGCGGGAAGCGTGAGTGCTGCGGAGGAATGCGTCGCCGTCTCCGTACCATAGCTCGCGCTGAGCCATCCCATGACCACGACGGAGGTCGTGGCGTTCTGGCCCGTGCGCGTCATCGCTCGCAATCGCGATGGTGCGAAAGTCGAGGAAGACGTTCCGTTCCGAATTCGGTGAAGTGAAAATAATCGCGCCACCTCTCGTTGCCCTCTGAGCCTGTCGACGGCTGCAACCGTTACGGCGCGAGCGTCGAGGAGCTCATTCTTTTCGAAAGTCGTTGATCCGCGATCCGGCGCGTTACGAACGCGACGAGTTCGGCGCGGTTGCGCAAGCCTAGCTTGTCGTATATCGTGGTGAGATGCTTCTCGATGGTTCTCAAGCTGACGTTCAACGTTGTCGCAAGATTCTTGTTCGACAGACCATGCGCGACGAGTTCCGCGATCTCCGTCTCCCGCGCCGAGAGCGCCGTGACGCTACGCAGGGTGCGCATTGCTCGAAGGCTGCGGAGCGCTGTTGCGGTGTGGCGCTTCTCAGAGAGTTCCAGGCACCGCGCTGCGTGCGTCGACCAGCCTAAGCCCTCGTATATCCGCGCTGCTTCTGAGGCCGCTTTGCATGCCTCCTCGCCGTTGCGACGCGCCGCTAGGGCGCGAAGATGCGCGTACGTCGCTACGTAGAGAGGAATCCGCGGCATGGCGTGCAGGCGTGTTGCCAGTGTCATCGCGCGCTGCACGGTCGGCTCGTCGCCGAGTTCGGCGGCGGCCAGAAGCGTCTCGGTGCTGGCAAACGGCCCGTGCAGCAGTTCGACGGCGCGGCGTAGTACGGCGCGCGCTTCGTCGCGACGGTTGCTGGAATGAAGCTGGCGCGCGTAAAGCCCGGCAAATCGTCCGAGAGTCGAATCGATATGACTGCGGAACGCAGCGTCGACGACCTCTTCGGTGAGAGTCTTCTCTACCAGCATCTCGTCGTTCGTGAGGTCCGCGAGGGTCAACGCTGCGGTTGCGAGCGCGACGGGTCCGGTCGTCGAGGGGAGTGGCACCGCGAGACCTTGAGCGATCAGTTCTCGCGCCTCCACGAGATCGCCAAGGCGGCAATGGATGAGGGCGGCGTTTGCGTACGCGAGCATGAGAAGCGACGAGAGGTGCCCGGCGCGCAGATCGGAAGAATTTTTTGAAATATGTCGAGCGCCTCGCGGTCGAAGCCGAGCGCGCAGAGCCAGAAGGCGAGGTTGAACTGGGCATAGAGCTCGGGAATCCGTCCTAGCGCATGGCTCGCTTGGATCCGGCGGGCCGTTGCTTTTCGCATGCCGGCGACGTCGCCATCGATGGCGCAAGCATAGGCAACGACTTTCCAATACGACCCTGGGTCCGACGCTCGTTCGGCTTGGGCGAGCAGTACCGCAGCGCGCTCGGTGTCCGCCTGATCTAACCGCGAAAACGCAAGATCGAGGAGCAATTCGGAGCGTAGACGAGCATCATCGACTTCGAGCGACTCAATCGTCTGCGTGAGAACGTCGATTGCATGCTCGTTGTTACCGGCACGCCGTAACTCGCGAGCCATTGCACCACGCAGAGTGGCAGCGCGAAGGTCGTCGCCGCAGCGCAAGGCCCCTTCCGCGGCGCGTTCGTACAAGTCGGCGGCCCGCTCCGCCTTGCCGTCGCGAGCGCAGGCGTCGGCCGCCTTTTCGAACAGCCGCATCCGTGCCTCGGACGAGTGCGCGCTGCGTGCGGCGCGTTGGTAGCAGCGGGCGGCGTCTGCGTGGTCGTGCAGCGCCTCCGCTTCGTCGCCGGCGCGCTCGTTGTAAAAAGCGCAGCGATCGGCGTCACCTGCGGCCCACGCTTGGTAGGCGAGGTCGTAAACGTTCGAGCCCGATCTCCCCTCCAAGAGATGCAGCACGCGTGCATGGAGCAGTTGTGCCTGCTGCGGCAGCATTCTCCGGTAGATGGCCTCGCGCATCAGCGAGTGCCGAAAGGCGAGAAGATTGCCGGATTCGGCCGGTTGCTCGACGATCTGGAGATCGCGCATGCGGCCGAGCGCAACGAGCACGTCGCCGTCGGAAGGTTCGCTTAACTGAGCGAGCAGCGACGGGTCGATGCTCCTGCCGAGTACGGACGCGCACATGGCGATCCGTACGTAGGGCTCGCCGAGCTCGTGCAAGCGCTCCTCGACCACGGCACGAATCGTCGGGGGCAACGCGTTCGTTCGCCGTGCATGGCCGCGCATGAGAAGACTCTTCAGCAACTCTTCGGCGAAAAACGGGTTCCCCTCGGCGCGGGCGATGACTTCGTCGAGCCGTTGCGCGCGCACGCGATGCGATTTTGCAATCGCCAGGCGCAGGAGCAACCGCATATCGGACGGCGAGAGCGGACCGAGGGCGATTTCGGCTGCGCAATGGCGCTGAAATCGAGCAAAATATGGAGCGGCCTGCGCGTCCAGGGTGAGGTCGGTACGATACGTGACGACGAGCAGAAGCGGGAGCGAGCGAAGCGACGGGAGCAAATGCGAGATGAGATTCAGCGATCCCGTATCCGCCCAGTGCGCATCTTCGATGACGAGGACCGCATTGCGGCGCCGGCACGCGCCGGCGACCGCATCGGCGAGCAATGCGAGCCGCTCGTCGCGGTTGAGAGCGGTGACGTCGAGTGCCGATCCGATACCGCGGGCAGCTTCCCTGAACGGCGCGTACGGAGCGTTGCCCGTCGGACGGCAGTACCCGATGCCGAAGCCGGTTCTCCGTCCGGCGAGTTCTTCGCGAAATGCCGAGATGAGGCGGCTCTTACCGATGCCGCCGTCGCCGGTCACGAGCACGAGTCCGCCGTGACCCTTCGAAGCCGAAAGCCGTCGCCTCGTAAGTTCATGGAGCTCGTCCGCTCGCCCGACGAGGGCCGGGCAGAGGATTGGACCCACCACCATCGTTGCCGCCGCGAACTTCGTTGCCGCGGCACTCCTGCCCCGCAGGGAGAAGGTGTGGTTTCCCGACCTACGGGCACCCAGGCGCAGCCGCTACGCTTTTCTCTGTCGCGTTCGAAGCGCAGGAGGCGATCGATATGAACGGCCCAGACTTCGCCGCCGCTCACCGAGATCTCGCATTGCTACAAGAGGAGTGTTTTCATGAAAGTCATTGCCTTCGTCTTTCTCGGTCTCGCAGCGGTCGCGATGGTCGGCTGCAAGTCGACGGGAACGGCCTTCAATCCGCCCGGTGGGCGTGCGCCAGCGAAGGTCGGGAAGTTCGCCTACGTTACGAATTTCAATTCCGCCAACGTCTCGGCCTACACGATCGATGCGACGACCGGCGCGCTCACGCCGGTAGCGGGCTCTCCCTTCGCCACTGGGAACTATCCTGCTGGAGTGGCGGTCGATCCCACCGGCAAGTTCGCCTACGTTGCGAATCTCAATTCCAACAACGTCTCGGCCTACACGATCAACGCGACGACCGGCGCCCTCACGCCGGTAGCGGGCTCTCCCTTCGCCGCTGGGACCGGTCCTCATGGAGTGGCGGTCGATCCCACCGGCAAGTTCGCCTACGTTACGAACGACGGTTCCAACAACGTCTCGGCCTACACGATCAACGCAACGACCGGCGCGCTCACGCCGGTAGCGGGCTCCCGCTTCTTCGCTGGGAGCGGTCCTGTTAGCGTGGCGGTCGATCCCACCGGCAAGTTCGCCTACGT
>JAKAPO010000136.1 GCA_021807065.1 bacterium | reverse complement strand
ACCTGTCGCTCGCCTACAACTGAATCTACGAGCGACGGCGGATACTCCGGCGGTGCGAGCGTGAGGGTACGCGCATCACGGTTCGGAGCCGGGCAGGCCGCAACGGTCGCGGCGGGTCCGGGCGAAACCGTTGCAGGAGGGTTGGGATTCCCCGTCTGCATCGGACCCGTGGTGCGTCCCACCCACGGCACGTGCGAGCCGATTTTAGAGTGCGTCGGCGGCAGATTGTTCTTGATCTGCTGGTGGTTCTGCGTTCGCCGCTCATGCGCGCGCTGCGGTGGCGGGGTGGGCGTGGGCGGCGGCGGAGTTGGCGGATGCGGCGTCGCAAGTTGTCCCTGGTTGATGGTCGATATTGCCTGGGATCCACCACCTGGGCGACCCGGAATCCGGAAGAGCGGCGCAAGAACGGCGTGCAAGGCAATAGCAATAACGAACGCCCAACCGATGAAACCGCCGATGCGCTCGCCGGTCGTGATGAAGCGAGCACCTCGTCCACTGCGACTTTGGTCCACGTTACGACTTTCGTCGTACTCGCTACTCGCTCCTTGCAAGTCCCCCTACCAAGCGTAAAACTGTACGTGGAAGAGATACTCCGAGGCCACCGCCTTGCAGGCGTGCTGGGCGGGAGCGTACCGCGCGCTCCTTGCCATGGAGACTGCGAGCGCATCGAACACAGGGTCCCCGGTGCTCTCGGTGATCGCCGCACCGGTAACGACGCCATCGCGATCGAGTTGAACGGTAATGGAGGCCGTTCCCGAGACGTCGAGCGCGCGCGTCGCCGGTTCAATCGGTGGGGGCGATGGCTCGGCGATAACGCTCGCCGGGATGTCGGCAGCCGTGCATCGCGCGGTAGGCACGGGCGTTGGGATCTCCGGAGCCGGTGTAGGGCCTGCCCCTCGTAACGCCGGCAGCGCTCTGTGCTCCGGGAGGGCGGCGAGGTGCGGCGGCTGCATGGCCGTCTTTCGCCGCGGTTGCTGCGGCCGCGGCGTCGCCGGCGGTACGCGCACCAGATGCACGATACGAACCTTGCGCATCGCAACGACCGGCTCGGCTTCGCGCTCCGCTCTCCACGGATGAACGAAGATGGCGATGGCCGCGTGGGTGAGGAGGGAGAGAGCGAACGCGGCGAGCAGAACCAACCGCGTTCGCCGAATTAATGAGCGCGCGTTATCCCGGATTATAGTCGACGAGGTACTGGTACTCGCCCGTCACCGGCTGGCAGTTCACTAGCTTTGGCGCATACGTCGACTCTCGTGCGACGCGCAAAGCGTCGTGATCGATGGCCGCGTTGTTCGAGCTTCGCCCGATGGTCGGCGGACCAACGAGCGCGCCCGTGGGTCCGACGGTAACGATGACCTCGACCTCGACCGGCCCCAGATCTTCGTCGGCCGCCGATTGCGGATATTCGGGTTGCGCGCCGTCGACGAGCGTCGCTTCGCGGTTCGGGTTCGGGCACGAAGCCGGTGTCGGTTGAACCGGCGCGGGTGAGGCAGTTCCGGTTCCAGTAACGACGCCGTTCTCCGATCCGTGCTTCGGCGGAACGTAGGCCGGTTGCGCCGGACCGGTGCCGCCGTGCGTGTGCACGAGATTGACTTTCAGCGGCATCGGATTGCGCACCTGATGCGGCTGCGGGGTCGATTGCGGTGGAGGGGTTGGCGTCGGTGGAGGCGTCGGCGTCGGTGGAGGTGGTGTCGGCGGCGGCTTCACCTTCATCTTCTGAATCGTCACCGGTGCCTCGGTCTGCTCCCCTACCGGCTGCCCCGGTGCTCTGAAGAACGGCGTGATGAACGCGTGAATGACCAACGCGATCACGAATGCCCATCCGGTGACGTTCGCGACCTTTTCGCCGGTCGTGATATAGCGATTCTTTGCCATCGGCGATTACGTAGATCCCTGTGGAGTTCCCTGAACGTGATTTGCCAATCCGAAGGTGTTCAGCCCGGCCTGCTGCGCCGCGTCCATGACCTGCAGGATCAGCCCGTACGTCGCCGTCGGGTCGGCCTTGATGATCACGCGGTGAATCCCCGAGCCGACCGCGCGCGACAGAGCCACGAACTGGTTCTTGGCGTCGCGGATGTTGACGGCGTTCGACCCGATCTCGACGATGTTGTTCTTGGCATCCTCCTTCGTGATGATGACGACGACCTCGGTCGGCAGAACGCGCTCCTTATTGAACGCGTCCGGCATGACCGGTTCCCTGGTGATCGACGCCAAGATAATGAAGATGATGAGGAGGACCAGCAGCACGTCCGTGAACGGCGTGATGTTGATCGTCGACATCACGTCTTCATCGCTGCTTGCACTCGAAAGCGCCATACTGTTTTCGAAATCCTCCCTAACCCGTCACGAACCCGACGTCGTTGGTTCCGGCCATCCGCGCTGCGTCCAGGATACGGATGATGATCCCGTACGGCGCCTTGGCGTCGGCGATCAGCGCGATGTGCTTCTTGCCGCGTTTATGGATGTCGTCTGCCAGGACCCGGTAGACAGTCTGTGCGTTCGCAAGCGTACCGTCGACCCGAATGACACCCTTGTTGTTGACCGTCACCACGATGTTGTTCTTCATGATGTTCTGCTGCGTCGACGGGTTGTTGCTGCTCTTCGAGAGCTGCTTTTCGAAACCGGGCGGTGATGCCAGGGCCGCCAGAATCATGAAGATGATCAAAAGCACGAGCAATACGTCGGTGAATGGCGTAATGTTGATCTCCGCCATCACCTCTTCATCGCCGCGCGCCGCAAGTAGGGACATAAGGCTACTTTACCTTCGCGTAGGCGTATAGAGTTCGGTTGGGATCGCTTGTCCCGTGTTGTGGAAGTGCAGCATCTCCGCCAGTTGATTGGCCGCGACGATCATCTCCTGGTTTTGCGTCTTGATCCGCGCCTTGAAGTAATTGAACAGAACGACGGCGAGGATCGCGATGCCGAGACCGGTTGCCGTCGTGATCAACGCTTCCGCAACGCCCGCGGCGACGACCGCCGGCGACGAGTTTCCTTTCAGCGCGATGTCGTTGAACGCTCGGATGATGCCGAGAACGGTTCCGAACAGGCCGACGAACGGCGAGATAACGGCAATCGTGCCGATGATCGGCAGATTGCGTTCGAGTGCGTTGAGATGCTCCATCAGCGAGATGGACAACGCGTCGGTGATGTCGGCGCGGTTCTTGTCTCCGCGCTTCAATCCGAATTCGAGCACGCGCGCCAGCATTCCGCGCTTGCTCTGCGCAACTTTGACCGCGCCGGGCAAGTCGTCCGCCGCGACCTTCTGCCCGATTGCCCGTAGTAGACTACGCGCATCGGAATGTTGCATCGCGAGAAAAACGGACCGCTCGATTGCGATCGCGACGAGCACGATCGAGAGGAAGAGCAGGACCCACATGTCCCACCCGCCTTGATGCATTGCTCCCATAAATCCGCTGTACAGGTTCACCGTTGATTCGACCCCTCCAAAATAGAAGAATGTAGTTCGCCTTGTAGCGCGCTACGGCGCCGTTACTTCATCCGCCCCCCGACAAAACTCCTGTAGCCCTCGTAGCCATTAGGGAGCGATGCCCCCCGCAGCGTTGACCTGGCGAATGGCGTTCTCGATCGCCTGGACGAGCTGCTGCTGGTTCCCGGCCGCTTTGGCGAGACTATCCGCTTTGTTGAGATAGGTGAGCGACTGTTGTTTCAGATTGGGCGTGTGTTGGCTCTGATACTGGTAAAAGAGCGCGACGCCGTCGAAGTAGTTCGCCGCCGCGTCGTTCGGGTTTAGAGCGAGAGCTTCATCCGCGTAGCTCTTAACCTGTACCGGATCCGGATGCGGCTCGGCCAGGATGACGTTAGCCGAGCGATCGTAGGCGGCAACGGAAACCGTGGCGTCCCCGAGCGCGACGGCTCTTTGGTAGAGCGCGAGTGCCTGCGTGTAATTCTTGGCGGCGAGGGCGTCGTTGCCCTGATTGATGTAGATGCTGCCGAGTTCTTGCGTCGGATAATTGTTCGACGGTTCGAGCCGTCTCATCTCTGTCGAGATCCCCTGGGCCCCCGACATGTCGTTCGCCCCGATGTATGCGGCGAGAAGCCGCTGATCGACGCCGTATCGCGTCGCCGTGTCCGTCCGGGCATTGGCAAAAACGGCGGCATGGACCACTTGGAGCGTTGCGAGTGCGTCGGCATACTGTTTGTTCGCAAGCTGCGCGACGCCCAGCGCGAACCGCGAGTTTGTCCCGTGATCGAGTTGGACGGCGCGCCGCGCGTATTGGAGCGAGCGCGCAGTGTCGGCGGCCGAAGGATTCTGCTCGCTTCCGAGGCGTACGGCAGCGTTTGCAAACGCGGAGGCGGCAACCGTTAGATAGACGTGCGAGATCGCGCCGGCGCGGGAAAACGCATCGGCGGCGCCCTCGTAGTCGTGCAGGTAGTAGTCTGCGGCGGCGAGCTGCTGCAATAGCTGCGAATCGTTCGGACGCGTAGCTAACGCCGACTGCGCTGCACTCTTCGCGTCGTTATACCGGCCCGAGCGAAGCATCGCGTCGATGCTTCCACCGCCACCGCCGGTTCCGCGGCTACCGCTGCCAGACGGCCCCTGATAACCGGCAACGCTTCTTCCGTTGAAGCGGAAGATCGGATCGTAGAAGTAGATGATCGGTTTCCCGCCGCGCATCGCCGGTCGATAGGTAGAGGTCTGCGCGATCTCTCGTGCCGCGGCATCGTCGCCGTGGTTCGTCGACGAGATGATGCGCGTGACGACGTGCGAACCGTCCGGCTTGACGAGCACCTGCACGCGCACCTTGCCCGTGCCGGCTACGGCGCTGGTGTGGGTTCCAAGCTTGACGATCTTCGGTGGAATGGTCTCGGTCTTGTAGTACTGCGATCGCGCAGGGGTAGGCAGGGCTGCCAGTGCCAGGCTCAAGACAGCACCCAGGGCGGCAATACGAATCATGAAGGCTTTCTTTTTACCTCAACGGGATTGGGTTCGAGAAGTGCCAACGGTCCCCGCGCTCGCTTCCGATGCGTCGTAGACCCTCCAACTCCCTCCTACTGAGAGAACGGATTCGGCCGGCTGCGAGTTCGTCGAGGCGAACGGGGCCGAAGCCTACTCGCTCGAGACGGCGAACCTGGTGCCCCAGCGCTTCGAACATGCGGCGAACCTGACGATTCTTTCCCTCGCGAAGCGTCAGCTCGACGAGCGAAGAGTCCGCCCCGGTCCGAAGCACTCGTATCCGGCATCCCTGCGCGAAAAAATCCTTGAGGGCGATTCCCGAACGGAGCACCCGTATCTCGATGCTCCCCAGCCTGCCGGCGATGAGGGCGCGATAGGTCTTCTCCATCCCGAAACGAGGGTGCAGCAGCCGATGGGCGAGGTCGCCATCGTCGGTGAGCAACAGCACGCCGGAGGTATCGTAATCGAGACGGCCGACCGGCACGACGCGCGGCGTACCGCGCGGAAGCAGGTCGGCGACGGTCTTGCGCCCTTGCGGATCGCGCATCGTCGTAACGACTCCAACGGGTTTGTGGAGCACGAGGTATGTCTTGCCAGGCGGGAGACCGACGGAAACCTCGTCCACCTGAACGCAGGCGTCCTCGCCGACCGCCGTCCCGAGTTCCCGAACGACGCGCCCGTCAACACGAACTCGCCCGGCGGCGATCAATGCATCCGCCGCCCGCCTCGAACAGACCCCTGCCTGAGCCAGATACTTATTCAGCCGCACCGCACTGACTCACCCACCGGAGTTCAGGTTCGTCCAGCTGTTGAGGTTCGTCCGGCCCGAGGAACGTCTGACCGAGGGGAACCGAGGCAGGAGCGACGAGGCAGACGAGCCTCAACTCCAAACCCTAATATTTTCCGTTCCCTTCGTCGCGTGCGCGGGCCATCGACATGGCTTCCTTGGTAACCGATTGTAGGAACTCGTCGTTGGTCCGCGTCTGCGCCATCTTGTTGAGGATCAACTCCGTTGAATCGGTGTTGAGCACCGCAGTCGCGCGGCGGAGCATCCAGACTTTCTGCATGACGTCGGGCGCGAGAAGCAATTCCTCGTGACGCGTCGACGACCTCTTGATGTCGATCGCGGGGAAGATGCGAGACTCTGCGAGTTTTCGCGTCAGGTTGAGTTCCATATTGCCGGTGCCCTTGAACTCTTCGAAGATGACCTCGTCCATCTTCGAACCCGTTTCGATGAGCGCCGTCGCGATGATCGTGAGCGATCCGCCCTCCTCGATCTTGCGTGCCGCACCGAAGAACCGCTTTGGCTTGTAGAGCGACGCGGTGTCGAGGCCGCCTGAAAGCGTTCTTCCCGATGATTGCACGACTTGGTTGTAGGCACGAGCCAGTCGCGTGATCGAGTCGAGCAGAATCACAACGTCCTTGCCCATCTCGACGAGCCGTTTTGCGCGCTCCATCGCGAGTTCGGCAACCGCCGTGTGGTTTTCGGGATGCTCGTCGAATGTCGACCACACGACCTCGCCGTCGATCGTGCGCTGCATGTCGGTGACTTCTTCAGGACGCTCGTCGACGAGCAACGCGATGATATGCGCTTCGGGATGATTGATCGAGATGGAGTTCGCGATGTTCTTCAAGAGCGTGGTCTTGCCGGCTTTCGGCGGCGAGACGATGAGCGCACGCTGGCCCTTACCAATCGGGCAGAAGAGATCGATGATA
>JAKAPO010000135.1 GCA_021807065.1 bacterium | reverse complement strand
TCATTGAAGTGTTGCAGGCCTACCTCGAGCGGGAAGGGTTGGTCGTGCAGTCTGCGGGTACCGTAGCTCAGGCGCTCGAGGCGATCGAACGCTTCCGGCCGGACATGTTGATACTCGACGTCAGTTTACCCGATGGCAGCGGCCTCGACGTGCTGCGAAGTGCGGTCGGGTCGAACGGAAGGATACCGTCGATCATGCTGACGGCGCGCGCGGAGGAGGCGGACCGTATCGTCGGACTCGAGCTCGGGGCGGACGATTACGTTACGAAACCCTTTTCACCGCGTGAAGTCGTCGCGCGGGTGCGGGCTTTGTTTCGGCGTGTCGGCGAACGGGCGACCGTGCCCGCCGGGCACACCCGCAAGAGAACCCATATCGGCGACCTCGAGATCGATCACGAGTTTCACGAGGTGCACGTAGGCGGGAAGCCGGCGAACCTCACCGCAACCGAGTTTCGTATCTTGGCGCTGCTGGCGGAGAACCCGGGCGAGGTGTTCACCCGCTCGCATCTCCTCGATCGGCTCGAGGACAGCGGCGAGATCTTCGAACGGACGCTCGACCGGCACATCAACAATCTGCGCAAGAAGATCGAACCAGACCCGCATAATCCCCAGTACGTGCTGACGGTCTATGGCGTTGGCTACAAGATGCGCCGCAGCTAAGTGAAAATCGCGGTTGCTCCCCGCGGATCGCATGCGTCACTGCTGGCGCGGTGCCGCGGAATGGTGCCGATGCGTACCGCGGTGGTTCATCCCTGCGATGCACTTGCCATCGAAGGTGCGCTGGCCTGCGCGGATGCCGGACTCATCGTTCCGGTACTGGTCGGCAACGAGAAAAAAATTCGAGCTGCCGCAAACGCTGCGGGAATCGACGTTTCGCACCAAGAGATCGTGGATGCGCCGCACAGCCACGCCGCCGCCGCTCTCGCCGCAGAGATGGCACGCGCAGGCAAGGTCGAGGCGCTCATGAAAGGCAGCCTTCATTCCGACGAGTTGCTGCACGAGGTGACGCAGCCCGCCTCCGGATTGCATACGCAGCGGCGCATCAGTCACGGATTCGTTGCCGACGTTCCCGCGTACGCGCAGTCACTCGTCATCAGCGATGCGGTCGTCAACGTCGCGCCCACCCTTGATGAGAAACGCGACATCGTGCAGAACGCGATCGATCTCGCGCACGCGATCGGCGTCGAAGAGGTTCGCGTTGCGCTCCTCTCGGCGGTGGAGACGGTATCGTCGCGAATTCCCTCGACGCTCGACGCCGCAGCGCTCTGCAAGATGGCCGATCGCGGCCAGATCGCTGGTGCTAGCGTCGACGGGCCCCTCGCACTCGACGACGCGATCAGTTCCGCGGCGGCGCTGGAGAAGACGATCCGCTCCTCGGTTGCCGGGTGCGCCAACGTACTCATCGTTCCCGATCTCGACTCGGGCAACATGCTCGCGAAAGCGCTCGGCCTGCTGGCTAACGCGGCACTTGCCGGCGTCGTCCTCGGTGCGCGCATTCCGATCGTGCTCACCAGCCGCGCCGACAGCGTCGAGACGCGGATCGCATCGGCTGCGATTGGTCTCTTGCTGGCACGAGCGCGCGTCCAGCTTCACTAGATTGCGTGCGCATCCTCTGTTTGGACGCGGGCTCGTCGTCTCTCAAATCGGCAAGCTACGAACAGAACGAGGCGGAGGGCCACCTCCTCGACGACGATGAACCTCCCGAGGCGATCGGGCATCGCATCGTCTTCGGGGGTCCTGATCGCGATGCGCCGGTTCGCATCGATGCCGCCGTGCTGCGCGAACTCGAAGCATTGTGCGAATGGGATCCGCTCCATCTCGATCGCGAAATCGCATTGGTCAAGAAAACGATGCGTCAATATCCCGATGTTCCACAAGTTGCGTGCTTCGACACAGCGTTCTTTCACGCGTTGCCGGACGTTGCAAAGCGCCTGCCGCTGCCGCGGACTCTGCCGTCCTATCTCCGGCGTTACGGATTCCACGGTCTCTCCTACGAGTGGGCGCTCTCCACGCTTGCGAGGCCGTGGGGACGCATCGTAATCGCACATCTCGGTTCGGGCGCGAGCTTGTGCGCGATTCACGATGGGAAGCCCGTCGAGACCACGATGAGCTTTAGTCCGCTGAGCGGATTGATGATGGCGACGCGACCCGGCGATCTCGATCCGGGGATACTGCTCGACTTATTGCGGCACGGCGTCTCCCCGCGGCAACTCTCGACAATGCTCTACGGCGAGGCAGGGCTGAAGGGCGTCTCCGGTTTTTCGGGCGACATGCGCGAGCTGCTAGAGACAGAATCGACGAATCGGGCGGCGGCAGAGGCGGTCGAACTCTTCGTGCATCAGCTTCGCAAGCATATGGGCGCAATGATCGCCTCGCTGCGGGGCGTGGACACGATCATCTTCACGGGAGGGATTGGAGAACACGCCCCGGCGATTCGTTCGCGTACCTGCGCAGCCTTCGCTTTCTTGGGTCTGCATCTCGACGATGATGCGAATGTGCGTAACGCTGCACTGATATCTACCGAAGAGAGCACCGTTGCCGTACGCGTCGTGGCCGCAAACGAGAACGCCATGATCGCGCGGCACGTCTGGGCGGTCCTCAAATCTTCCGAACATTTTCACGATTGATTCCCTTGCGGGCCGTATTGTCTGCGCGGAAGGGAGTCTGGGGAAGATGATAACCGATACGAACAGGTCACTACACGAGCGCGTGCTCGAGGCACTCGAGACCGAGCCGCGGGTACATGCTGCAAAAGTAGGAATTGCCGTTGAGGATGGGGTCGTTACGCTCTCGGGCAGACTGGGCACGTTCACCGAAAAATGGGCCGCGGAGACTGCGGTGAAATCGGTCAAGGGCGTGCGCGGCATCGCGAACGAGCTGAGCGTCGATCTACCCGGCATGCATGCACGTGACGACGCCGACCTTGCCAAGACGATCGTCGAGCTATTGCGCTGGCACGCGGACTTGCCGCAGACGATTCAAGCAGAGGTGAAGGACGGTTACGTAACTCTGCACGGAACGGTCGACTGGCCGTACCAGCGCGACGACGCGCGCGACGCAATTCGGCACCTGACGGGCGTGCGCGGCATTTACGACGATCTCGTCATCAAGCCGTTTGCCGTAAGCCCGGCCGAACTGCGGCGAAGGATCGAGAGCCGCTTTCAGCGCTTAGCGGCCTTGGATGCGAAAAATGTCGTCATCGAAGTCGAGAGCGGTGGAAACGTAACGCTTTCAGGAACGGTGGACAGTCTCGCCGAACGCGATGAGGCGGAATCGGCAGCCTACTCGATTGCGGGAACGACGAGGGTTTACAACGACATCCGCATAGGCGATATTGGTTGGTAAGCGCACGCGTTGACGACGTACCCGAGGTCGCGATCGAGGTTACCGATCTCACGAAGCGGTTCGGGGACGTCGTAGCCGTACGCGGCGTCTCGTTGCGCGTACCGCACGGTATCGTGTTCGGACTCGTCGGACCGAACGGTGCCGGAAAGAGCACGACGGTGAAGATGCTGACCACGCTCACGCCTCCGACCTCGGGGAGCGCCCGCGTCGCCGGATTCGACGTGCGGCGCTCGCCGGTGGAGGTGCGGCGCCGAATCGGCTACGTTCCGCAGATGCAGTCGGCCGACCCGGATCTCACCGGTTTTGAAAACCTGCTCGTCTACGCACGGCTCTACGCGCTGCCGCGCGCCAACCGCCGGCGGAAGATTCTCGACGCCCTGCATTTGATGGACCTAGGAGACGTGCGAGACCGGCTCGTCCGCCACTATTCGGGCGGTATGGTGCGCAGACTCGAGATCGCACAATCGCTGCTCAACGAACCGCGTGTGCTCTTTATGGACGAGCCGACGATCGGCCTCGATCCGCTGGCGCGCCACATGGTTTGGGAACGGATCAAGCATTTGCGAGCTGGACTCGGCACGGCGATTTTCATGACGACGCATTACATGGACGAGGCGGCCGAGCTTTGCGACCGCGTCGCGTTCATGAGCGAAGGGAAGATCGCCGGAGAGGAGTCTCCAAGCGACATCGAAGCCCGATATGGCACGGGCATGATGCTCGACGATCTCTTCATCCGGTACACCGGCGGCAACATGCTGGTCGAAGAACGCGCGGCGGCGCCGTGAACACAATCGAAGCGGTTTACACCCAGATCACCGCGATCACGGATGCCGAGATCCAGAAGCTCGTTCACGATCCGATCGAGTTGCTCACGCGCGTCATTCAGCCCGTGCTCTGGCTCATGATGTTCGGCGAAGTCTTTGCCCGTGTACGCGGAATCCCAACCGGCAGCATTCCCTACGAAAGCTTTCTCGTGCCGGGAGTCCTCGCACAGAGCGCGCTCTTCATTGCGATTTTCTTCGGAATCTCCGCAATCTGGGAGCGCGATCTCGGCATACTCTATAAGTACATGATGAGCCCGGCGCCACGCGAGGCTCTCGTTCTCGGGAAGGCGCTGGCGGCGGGCGTTCGCGGCCTTACTCAAGCGGTGATGGTGTACATCATCGGCTTGCTCATCGGCGTCGGATTGCGCGTGACCGTTCCCGCCGTGCTCGGCATGGCGGTCATGATCGTTCTCGGCTCGGCCGTTTTTTGCACGTTCTCGCTGATCATCGCCTGCATCGTCAAGACGCGCGAGCGCTTCATGGGCATCGGCCAAGTGCTGACGATGCCGCTCTTCTTTGCCAGCAGCGCCATCTATCCGATCTCGCTCATGCCGAGCTGGCTCCACGTACTCGCGATGATCAATCCGCTCACCTATCAGGTGGACGCGCTTCGGCTCTTCATGCTGCCGGGCTACCAGACGAGTTTTGGGCTCGGGACCGACATCGCGGTGCAGGTCGGCGTCTTCGCCGTCCTGCTGGCCATCGCGGCGCGCATGTATCCGCTCATCCTCTCGTAGACGAAACTTCCCATAGCAGCTGCGTGGCAACGGCTTCGATTGACGCGGCGACGGCCGCCGACACTGGAGCGCCCAGCGTGAAATCGGTGCCCTCGATCGTAACGCACTACGGGGCAACGCCACCATCGCGCAATGCGGCGGAGACGAAGCGACGCGGCCATGCCAGGTGCCGATCGCGTGGTCGACCGCCGACCGGCAGCACGACCGTCTTGCGCTCATCCACCATGCTCGTTCCGTAAGGAAAAAGTGAGAATTGCTGCGGAGCAAACGGTGAAGATTCAAGGAATATCGGCGTTACGCCGGAGCGAGTGGTCGAAATCTGCTTTGAGCCTTCACAGGCTCTTCTTCGGCCCCGCCTACCCTAGAATGCATGCAGAGCCTCGCGTCAACCTTGACGCCCGATCGCCTCGCTGAGTCCGCTTTCATCCGGCCGTTCCGCGCCATAAGCAACGCCGACGTCGCTCTCGTCGGCGGTAAGAATGCTTCGCTTGGCGAGATGTACCGCGCGTTGACGCCGCTCGGCGTACAAATCCCCAACGGCTTTGCCGTGACCGCCGAAGCTTACCGCCACGTTCTGACGCTAGGTGGCGTTTGGGAGAAGCTCCACGCCGCTCTCGACGGGTTGGACCCGAAGAAGGTCGCCGATCTCGAGGTTCGCGCCAAGCGTGCCCACGACGCGGTGCTTGCGGCACCGCTTCCCGACGACCTCATTGCGCAGATCGTGGCTGCCTACCACGCACTTCAGGAGCAGTACGGCGAAGACTTGAGCGTCGCAGTACGCAGTTCCGCCACGGCCGAGGACCTGCCGACGGCGAGTTTTGCCGGCCAGCACGCCAGCTTCCTCAACGTGCGCGGCGAAGCGATGCTGCTGCAAGCCTATCGAGCATGCATCGCGAGCCTATTCCTGGAGCGCGCCGTGCACTACCGCATCGATCAAGGCTTCGATCATTTCAAAGTCGCTCTCTCGGTCGGCATCATGAAGATGGTGCGTTCCGATCGCGCCTCGAGCGGGGTGGCGTTCACCCTGGACACCGAGAGCGGGTTTCGTGACGTCGTCTTCATCACCGGATCGTACGGACTCGGCGAAAACGTTGTGCAAGGTACCGTCGATCCCGACGAGTACTTCGTCTTCAAGCCGACCTTCGGGCAAGGCTTCCACACGGTGCTGCGCCGGCGGCTCGGCTCCAAGGAGCGTTCGCTCGTTCTTTCCGGCGGAGACACGCTCGAGACGACGACGCAAAACGTGGCAACCCCGGAGGCGGCAAGGCGGCGATTCTGCCTCGAGGACTGTGAGGTCACGCGTCTCGCGCAACAATGCATCGCGGTCGAGCGCCACTACAGCGAGCTTGCCGGCCACCCGGCGCCGATGGACATCGAGTGGGCGAAAGACGGAACAGACGGCGAGATCTACCTGGTACAGGCTCGCCCCGAAACCGTTGCTTCGCGGCGCGAGCTTCGCGTCATCGACGAGTACATCGTTAAAGCTGAGGAAAAACCGCTTGTCAGCGGACGCGCCGTCGGCAGTGCGATCGCGTTCGGCCCCGTCCGTGTCGTAGCTAGCGAGACGGATCTAGATGCGTTCCGGCCGGGCGAAGTCCTTGTCGCGCAGACGACGACACCGGATTGGGAACCTGTAATGAAGATCGCGAGCGCGATCGTTACCGATCGTGGCGGCCGAACCTGCCACGCGGCGATCGTTGCGCGGGAACTGGGAATACCCGCAGTCGTCGGGAGCGGCTCCGCCACGCAGGTA
>JAKAPO010000134.1 GCA_021807065.1 bacterium | reverse complement strand
TAAAATAAGGAGAAGCAGGATGAGGGTTGCGGTCTGTTTCGATGGCGTGGAAGACGAATCGCTCGCGGCCGCGGCGGCTGAGTTCGTGCGCGGTTATCAGCCGGTGGAATCATGGTGTGCGTACGGTGACGCTGCGGAGCGGCTCGTGGAACAAATCGCGGAGCGTCATCACGGCCCGCTGCATCCGCCACATCCGCCGCGCCATGCGAACCTCGACGAAGAGCAGGCGCAAGCGATCGCAGATCGCGGCGTCCTCCTCTTCCGGCACCTCGGGATTGCGGCGACGTCACGGGCGATCGGAGGTCGCGATGCGGAACACGCGATCGTCGAGGCGAGCGATGCCGGCGTCATGCTGCTCTTGTCCGCGGGACATCGTGGTGGAACGGGTCCGCGCTCGGTCGGCCACGTCGCGCGCTTCGTCGTCGATCACGCACGCGGCCCCGTACTTCTGTTGCGTCCCTAGCAGTTACGGGTTGGCCGGAGCGCGAAGCGGTGCCGTTGATTTTTCTGCTTGTTGGTATGTGAGCGGCGTACCGGAGGCCGTATAACCGTTCATCTGCAGAATATACGCCATGATATCGACGTATTGATCGTGCGTAAGGCTGCCGGGGGTGCCTTGCGGCATTCTTGTGGTGACGTAGCCAAAGAAGTCGCCGATGCTCGATGCTCGCGCGTTCGCTCCAGCGAGCGCGGGGCCGGTGGCTCCTTGCATGCGCGAGCCGTGACATATCGCGCAGCTCTGCGCGTACTGCGTCATACCGCTTGAGACTTGAGAAGAAGTGAACGAGATGACAGCGGCTGCGACGCGCTGCGGCGGCGTCGCCGGCGCTTGATGAACGACGGGAGTTGCCCGTACTGCAGGAGCCTTATGCGATGCTGGGCTCGTGCGAACCGCAACAGCCTTATGCGGGATCGCTGTCCCGCGTCGCGTCGGCACGGGGTGAGCTCTGGACGTTGCGGCTGCCGGATGTGCGGTGCTCGCATGGGCCGGAGTTGTCTGCGCCGGTCGCATCGTGGGTTTGGCGACGTGCACGATTGCGGAAGCGGACTGCAGCGTAGCAGCTGAGGGCGGTGCCGTCGGCGAAGCAGTAGCATTTGCCGTGGAGCCAGTGGCCGTTTGTTGCCGGTGCGCGCAACCTACGGCGAGAATCAGGGGCACAACGGCCGGTATGAACAGTCTGCTCGTTTTCAAAGCCGAGACCTCCGTCGACGCTGCTTCCCCTGGCTGCTAGCCTGGACCTCTCCACTTGTCGTTGGGTCTCCACATCCTCCACTGATTGGAAGAGTGCGTGCTGAGTCGATCCTCCAACCCAGAGGCAACGGCGCCGGTAAGTAGCAAAGTTGCGCGCGGTTTCAAGACACTCGCTCGCGTGTCCAGAAGGAACCGTTCCGGTAACCTGCAGCCTCAGAGCCATTCCAGAAATTCGAGCTGCTCTCGGCCCTTCCGTGCGTGTGGAGAGAAGGGCCAGGAGCTGGAGCCGTTTCTTGGGCTGCCGTGCCATACAGGTCCCAGAGGATTTCCGTCAATAATCACAAACATATATTTGTGACAACGATGCAGAAGCGCAAGAAATCGGGCGCGCCGGGAATGGCGCAGGCGCCCAAGTCCGGTTTGCTCGGAAAGCTCGGGGAAAAACTGCTGCTCGAGGAGCGCCGGAGCAGACGAACCGTACAAGAATATTGGTCGGATCTCAAGCTTTTCGCGAGTTTTGTGGCTCCGAAAGGCGCGATCGACGAAGCGCTGGTCCGCGCGAGCGCGTCGCATGTGCGGCGTTTCATCATGGACATGACGGCCCGAGGACTGAGCGCGGCTGCGGTGCGGCGGCGCGTCGCGGCGCTGCGGACGTTCTACCGGTTCGCCCGTGCGGAGGGATTCAGACGGGACAATCCTGTGGCAGAGGTAGGCAATATCAAGCTTCCGCGGCGCTTACCCAAAGCCTTGTCGATAGAGGACACGGAACGCCTTCTGCTCACGCGCCCGGCTGCGGGCAGTACGGAGTTCCAACGGCGCCGGGACGCTGCGATCCTAGAACTACTTTACGCGTCGGGGATTCGGCGCGCTGAACTCGTGGGGATCGACGTTAGCGATGTCGATTTCGATCGGAAAAGTATTCGAGTCATCGGCAAGGGCAATAAAGAGCGGGTTGTCTTCTTCAATCAGGCGGCAACTGATGCGCTCAAGCGATACTTGGCTCTGCGGCCGGCCGTGCCGGATGGTGCGCTCTTTGTAAGTAAGAGGATGCGACGATTAAGTTATCCGCAGGTGGGAAACGTATTTCGGCTGTACGTTCGTCTTAGTGGTCTCGAAGGAAAAATCTCTCCGCATACCTTGCGACATTCCTTTGCAACGCATCTCTTGCAGCGAGGTGTCGATATCATGACGGTGATGAAGCTACTCGGCCATGAGAGCGTGTCGACAACGCAGATTTACACGAAGGTGACCGATGAGCACGCTCGCTTGGCATATATGGAGGCCCATCCCCGCAGTCGCACGCGACGCGATCGATAATCGCAAGCAGCCCACGCATTCGATGAGAACAGTATCGATGTACATTCGCAAAGCCTACCGACCGTATGCCTGTCACGTGCCGGCACAGAGGCACCTTCTTCTGCCGATTGTCCTGGTGCTCGCGTCGGTATCCGGCTGCGGCGCACAGGCGCCGTATGCGACGACCGTTGGGGTCCTTCACCCTCGCCAGCGTATCATCGTGCGGATCGCGAGCGGGACCGTGAATGCGTATGCTCCCGTTCTCGGCCAGCCGCGTGACCAATTTACCGTAGAGGCCTTCGCCGCCAACTCGCCTGCGCCGGCCGCGCCGCGGATTCGACCAGTGCAGGACGGAACCGAGATCGATGCGCCGGCGGTGAGCTCGTTGCTCGTTCGGGTTCCGCACGACGTGAATCTCACGGTCGTATCGCGTGGCGGAGACGTGAACGTCACCGACATCAGCGGCAGCGTGAACGTAACCGCGACGAGTGGCGCGGTGACGCTGATGCTTCCCGACTATGGGAGCGCGCGGATTCTCGAGCACGGGGATATATCGGCGATTATCGGCGCGTCGTCGTGGCCGGGTATGTTATCCTTTACGACTCCTCGCGGAAACGTCTACGTCTCGGTCAACGAGAACGCACGCTTCACTGCGCGGCTGTCGACGCGCGACGGGATCATCTACACCGACTTCAACCTCCGCGGCACGTCGCACGGCCTCGCCGAGCGCATCGTCGCGGCGGTTCACGGTGGCGCTGCATACGGCATTATCGCGCACACCGACAAGGGCGCTATCCGATTGCTCAAGCTCGCCCCGCAGTACTGAGAGGAACCAGCGAGGAACGAGCGTGTTCCGTACGAGCTAGCGCAACGCTGCTCTTGCTTTGACGAGTCGAACCATCGCGTCGTTGTATGGAGTGGGCACGCCGGCGCGGTGGCCAAAGGCGACGACCGCGCCGTTGATGTGATCGATCTCGCTTGGGTGCCCGGAGGCGAGGTCGAAGGCCATCGAGCTGGGCGCATCGGCCCCTACCGCGATGACATCAGCGACGTACTGCCAGGGATTCACGAACGGCAGATTGATCTTCATCGCGGCGGCGACGGCGGCAGCTTCTTCTGCAAGCAACTCAGCGAGCCGGGCGGCGCTCGGGTCCTTGAGAATCTTTCCGGCATCACAGTTGAGGATCGCTGAGAGCGCGTTGATCGCGCAGTTTGCGACGAGCTTTCCCCACAGATGCGGCCGGATATCGTAGGCGACTGCCGCTTGCAAACCACTCCGATTCAGCAGATCCGCCACCATGCGCGAACTGGCCGGAGATGCCGAGCCAACGACCGTATTACCGCGACCCGAAGTCCGGCTTCTGCCTGGCGAAACGGTGACGGCGGACTCCGTCGTGACTCCAAGTATCACCGGAACCGCTCCGCCGAGTGCCGTGCGAATCGCATCCTCGTTTCCGATGCCGTTTTGCAACGAAACGATCGGCGTTACAGGATCGAGTTCACCTGCGAACGGGCGGAGCGCATGCAGCGTGTCGACCGCTTTCACGAACAGAAAGAGGATTTGCGATCCATAGAGCTCCTGCGGACGACGCGCGACGGCGACGCGCCGCGCAGGCTGATCGTCGATCGCCAATCCCTTGCGCTCCACCGCAGCAATGACGTCCGGGTTCGCGTCGAGCATCGTCACGTCGCACAAAACAGCCAAGTGATAACCAAAGAGCGTTCCCATCGCGCCAGCCCCGATGATTCCTACTTTGGATTTTGATAACACTGCAGCCTCA
Organism: bacterium; assembly: GCA_021807065.1. Taxonomy (GTDB): domain Bacteria; phylum Vulcanimicrobiota; class Vulcanimicrobiia; order Vulcanimicrobiales; family Vulcanimicrobiaceae; genus Tyrphobacter. The sequence goes on along the minus strand of JAKAPO010000134.1, from coordinate 2,412 downwards.
GGCATGAAGGAGGTTCTGCTTTCGTTCCGGCGAGTGGGTGAGGACTACAGTCAATGAGCTCCGAGCCGACAACGGCATGAACGAGACGAGAACCTCCTTTAGTAGCGGAACTCGATGCCGTAGTCAGTGCGGCGCCAGGGCTGGTTGATGGCTCGTTCGCCGAAAAAGAGATCGGCCCACGGCGCAACGCGAACTCTACCGTAAAGGTCCAGCATCGGATGGCGCGCATCGTAGAGGCGAGCGTCGAGTCCGGTTCCGTGCGCACCGATCTCGCTCATGATGCCAAGACGCGAATAGAGAATGCCGCCGCCAAGGCGCACGTACGGCGCGACGCGTTCGAGCGCGTCGAGATTCCAGGTCGTGTTCTGACCGATGTCATTTGCGCCGAAGAGGACGCTCGTCGTCGCGTGCGGGAAGAGAATGGCGTTGATGTCCGTCTGCGGTCCTCGATCGGCGGAGAACAGCGGCGAAGGGCAGCAAACCTGCTGTCTATCGAGTTCGCCGACGCGCAACTGGATTTGGATGAGCTGGCGGGCGAGATTCGAGAGCATTCCACTCATTGCCGTGCGTTCGCGACGCGTCAGCGGCCGTGCAGACGGCTGTGGCATGGGCGAAGAACTCGCGCTCGGTGCCGGAACGCCCTGGTCGACACCGTAGACGTGACTCCTCCCACCGAGCTTGCCGAGGAGCGATGCGGCGCGTTGCATCACGGCGTCGAGGTTGGCCATGGTGTCGCGCACGTGCGCCTGCGTTTCGGGATCGGAGCTGACGGTCCGCAGGTCGGCCAGCAGTTGCGCAAGCTCTTGCGTCGTTTGCGCGATATTCTGGGTCGTCGCGAGAATGTTTGCTTGCAGTTGCGGATTCGTCGCAAGCGCCTGGACGACGGCCATCGAGTGGTTGAGCTCCTGCGAGGTCTGATCGAGTTGCGCGATCATGTTGTCGACCTTCGGCGCTGCGAGGGAAGCGGTCGAGTTCAGGGTGCGCGACATCGCAGCGATGTTTGCACTTGCCGCTCCCAAGTTGATCTGCAAGGTCGAGCCGAGCTGCGCCACCGTTGTCTTGAGCGAAGTCGTCATCTCGTCGGCATTGGCAAGCGTTGCTTGAAGCTGGGCCAACAGTCGCGGCTCGCTTCCCTGTATTTGAGCCAGGATCGTATCGAGCCGCCGGATCTCACCCTGCCCTTGCTGGATGAGATCGGCAATCGTTACGGGATTGGTTCCTTTCGGCTGCTGCGCGGGGGGCGCAACGCCGGGTGGAAACGTCGGATAAGGCAGCGGTCCGTGATGTGGCGGCACGATGACGAGTGTCGGCGAGCCCGCCACCGGAGCTTGAATGAGAAACTTCGAAGCGGTTGGGATTCCGATGCCCTTGCGTATCGAGACGACGACGCTGACGCTGTCGTCGGGAAGCAACACGATGTGATCGACGGCACCGACTTGCAACCCGCTGAACAGCACGGGCGCATTGTTCTGCAACCCACCGGCAGTCTCGAAATGGATGCCGAGTTGGTAACCGGCCTTCGCGCCGATATTCGTCAACTCGTAGAAGATCACGAAGAGCAGAACCAGCGCCCCGAGTGCGAAGGCCCCAACGATCGCTTGCCTACTCATCGAATCCTATTACCCGCACGCACTCCACGATTCCCTGCTCATAGCGGAATCGGTCCCGCCTCTGCGCCTTGCAGAAACTGCTGCACGATAGGGTTCTCCGATTTGCGTACCTCATCGACGTTTCCGTATGCTATGATGGCGCCCTCGAAAAGCATCGCCATGTAGTCTGCCATCATGAAGATCGAGGGTAGGTCGTGAGACGTTACGACCGCCGTGCCGTTGCTCTTCTCGCGCAGGCGCATGATCGTCTGCGTGATGAGATGGACGGAGATGGGATCGAGTCCCGTCGTCGGTTCGTCGTAGAGCACGAGCTGCGGTCCAGTGACGATGGCACGAGCGAACCCGGCGCGTTTGAGCATACCGCCTGACAACTCCGCGGGCAGGTTGTTGTATGCGTACGTGAGGCCGACGCTGTCGAGTGCATCCGTTACCCGCTTGTGGATCTCACGCTCGGGCATCGTGGTATTCTCGCGCAGCGGCAGCGAGACGTTGTCCCCGAGGGAGAGGCTGTCGAGCAGCGCTGCAAACTGAAACGAAAGGCTAATCGAGCGCCTGACCCTGAAGAGGTCGCGCTCGCTGATGTGGCAGATGTCGAGGTCATCGACGTACACGTGGCCGGCATCGGGCTTGAGGAGGCCATCGAGAAGCCGTAGGATCGTCGATTTCCCCGCCCCGGAGAGTCCGACGATGCAGGTGATCGCGTGCTCGACGATCGGGAGCGTGCAATTCCTCAGGACGACGCGATCGCTGAAGGTGACGCTTACATCCTCGAGCCGTGCGAAGAGGGGTGCGCCGCGGCTAG
>JAKAPO010000133.1 GCA_021807065.1 bacterium | reverse complement strand
CTTCGGCCGGGTTCTCCTTCAATTCGACGGGAAGAGAGAGCGAAAAGTTCGAGATGTACGGAAACGGGTGACCGCTATCGACTGCGAGCGGCGTCAGTACGGGAAAGACGCGTTCGTCGAAGATGCGTTCGAGGAAGGTCTGCGCCTCTTCGTCGAGATCGGCGATTCGCGATATCCCTATGCCCGCTCGGCCGAGCGCCGGCAGCAATCGATCGCTCAGCAATTGCATCTGCGCCGCCTTCGAGCGGCGCACCCGTTCGGAGACGGCCGCCAGATGTTCCGCCGGCAAACGTCCGTCTTCCGAGCGCCGCATGACCTGTGCTTCGATCTGCTGCTTTATCGCTGCAACGCGTATCATGAAGAACTCGTCGAGATTCGTGTCGTAGATCGCGACGAATTTCAACCGCTCCAGCAGCGGCGTACGGCGATCGAGCGCCTCTTCGAGCACGCGGTCGTTGAACTCGAGCCACGAGAGCTCCTGACTGAGGAAAGCTCCGGGTTCGTCGGGCGGCTGGATTCCTTTCTGCGGCAACGGCCGGACTGGAGAGAGCATGAAGGAACAGCGCCTCTTCGGCGCGGTGCCCCCGGCGCTCCCCCGATTCCACTTCGCTACGCTCGGGGTGACAAATTGCGAAGCTTCGATTTCCTGAAGCCGTAGAGCGCGTAGACGAGCATGCCCGCCAGGAACCAAGCTACGAAGCGCAACCACGTGGGCAGCGACAGGCCGGAGATGAGGTAGAGGCAGCCGAGCGCTCCGGGAACGGCAAACAGCGGCAGGAGCGGCGCGCGGAAGGGACGCGGAGCCGCCGGTTCGACGATGCGCAGAACGAGCACGCCGCCGCACACGATCGCGAACGCCGTAAGCGTTCCGATATTGACGAAATCGAGCAAGTCGGCGAGTGGGAGAACCGCCGCGAGAATCGCAACGACGATGCCGGTGACGAGCGTCATCTCGGCAGGCGTGCGGAAGATCGGATGGATGCGCGCCACGCGCGGCGGCAGCATGCGATCGCGCGCCATCACGTAGAAAATACGGATCTGTCCCAGCAGCGAAGTGATCATGACGGTCGTGTTTCCGGCGATGCCTCCGGCGGCCACGAGCCAGTACACAACTCTGCTTGCACCGGCTGCACGCGTGGCGTCGAGCATCGCCGCGCCATCGGAGAGTTTCGTGTATGCGAGTGCACCGACCGTGCCAACGGTCAGCGCAACGTAGAAGAGACCGCCGATGACGAGCGCGAGCAGTATTCCGATCGGAACGTCGCGTTCGGGCCTATGCGCTTCCTCGGATGCGACGGTGACGGTATCGAAGCCGATGTACGCGTAAAAGACGAGTGCGGTGCTCGCAAGGATGCCGTGCCAGCCGTTCGGTGCGAACGGCCGCAAGTTCGCGGGATGGACGGCATGGGCCACCGCGATGACGAACACGATCATCGTCGCGATCTGGAAGAGCACGAGCGCCGCGTTCGCCCCGGCTGATTCGCGAATGCCGATGGCAACCAAGACCGTGATGGCCAGCGTCACCAGCGCGGCGGAGAGATCGATCTGCGTATGCGCGCCTGCGAGATGCGCGGTCTGCGCCCATGCAGGCAGCCTTATGCCGCCGGTCGCGAGCAGGTGCTGCAAGTAATCCGACCACGAAGAAGCGGTTGGTGCCACGGAAAGCCCGTACTCCAAGATCAAGTCCCAGCCTATGACCCACGCAACGAATTCGCCGAGCGTCGCGTACGCGTACGTGTACGCACTTCCCGCAACCGGAACCATCGAAGCGAACTCCGCGTAGCAGAGCGCAACGCAGAGGCTGACCAATCCTGAGAGGACGTAGGCGAGGATGACCGCAGGGCCGGCGGCATGTGCACCCGCACCAATCGTCGGGAAGATTCCGCCGAGCATCGTTCCCAAGCCGATCGCCGTGAGTGCGGGCCAGCGCAGCGCACGACGCAGCTTCGGCCCGTTACCTTTAGGTGGAAGCGTCCATGAAAGCGGCTGCCTCGCAAACAGCGACCGCAGTACCGACAGATTAATGGTAGATCAGGAGGGCTTTGGGCAGAGCGAGCGGATGGCGGTCTCGGCTTGCGAATTCGGATGCAGGCCACGATCGCGCGCATAGATTGCCATGTAGGTCGCGCCTTTTACCGTCGTTATGATCATCTCGACGTTCTGATCGCCCTGAGAACCCGTTCCGGTTCCGGAGAGGAAAACCGCCGGTTGATTTCCGCAGATCTTGATTCGTTGGCGCGTATTGGCGTTGAACTGCCGAAAGTTGGATTGCGACAAAGCCTGATTCACGTTCGCCGCCACCGGAAATCTGAAAAGAACCAGAGTCTGTTTGTTATCGCTCGGATGCCACGCCTGAAAACCAAAGAGACTGGGCGATGCTTCCCAGCCGGCCGGCGGCTTGAAGGTGACCGACTGCGTGGGGCTCGAGCACGCGAAGAGCACGCAAGCGGCGGCCAATATGAGAGGGACACGATACCAGAGCACGCTCATGGCACGCGCTTCGGGCCGGCCGCAGGGTTCCCCCTGCCGTCGCGTAAGTCATCTGCGTGCACAGACGCGCGCTCTTGCTCATCTCCGATACCGGCGGTGGTCACCGCAGCGCAGCCAATGCCATAGCAGCCGCCCTCGAAGAACTCGGGTTCGAATACCGCATCGAAGACGTCGCGGCGCACTGCTCCTTCCCGCTGACGCAGCTCGGCCGTGGTTACAGCATGGCGCTGCGCTACGCACCGCCCGTCTACGGCGCGCTCTATTACGCGACGAACGGATTGCGCCGCTATCGCGCCCTCGTCCGTTTCTGCGAACCGCTCTACCGCGAACGATTGCGCGATCTCTTTCTCAGCTATCGGCCCGACGTCATCGTCTCGGTGCATCCGTTGCTCAACCACGCAGCGCTGCGCGCGCGCGCCGACGCACAGATGGACGACGTACCGATCGTGACCGTTATCACCGATCTCGGAAAGGTCCACGTGTCTTGGCTCGTTCCACAGGCTGACGCCGTTGCGGTTCCCGCGCGCGAAGTCTACGAGCGCGCATGGTCGCGAGGTATTCCTCCATCGCGTCTGCACCTTTTGGGTCATCCGATCCACCCGAAGTTCGACGACGTGAGCGGCACGAAAGAAGAGTTACGCCGGCAACTGGGATTGCCGCTCGCTCAGTTCGTCGTCATGCTCATGGCCGGCGGAGAAGGCGGCGGCAAACTTCTCTCCACCGCGTTGTCACTTGCACGCGCGCGCTTACCTATCTACCTTCTGGTCATCTGTGGGCGAAACGAGACGCTGCGGCGGAGGCTCGAAGACGCCGCACGCGTGCTGCCGACCCCGACGCAGGTTTTGGGATTCAGTGACAAGATCCCCGAATTCATGCATGCCGCCGATCTTCTCGTTACCAAAGCCGGCCCGGGAACGCTGGCCGAGGCAAACGCCGCGCAACTGCCCGTGGTCGTATACGATTACGTTCCCGGACAAGAGCGCGGAAACGTCGATTTCGTCCGTCGCAACGATTTGGGTGCGGTCGCGCTGCATGGCTCCGCCGAGGTCGTCCGCGCCGTGCGCAATCTCATTCGCAATCCGGAACGCCTCGCGCAGATTCGCCGCAACCAAGCAATGGTTGCGCCGAAGCGAAGCTCGCGGCAAATTGCCGCCCTCATCGCGCGCGTTGCAAACGAAGGCGCCGCCCGCTTCAAAGCGGTGGTCTAAGGCCTCGCGGACAGGCGTCCGCGGAAGGCCATGAGCGCCGCACCGACCTGGCCCGCATCGTTGCCGAGTTTTGCAACAGCGATCTCCGTTCTGCCACGTGGAACCATCGTCGTCAGCTCGTCTACGCGTGCGCGCACCGCGTCGAGCATGAACTCTCCAGCCGTCGAAACGCCGCCGCCGAGCGCGATGCGCTGCGGATTCACGAACGCTACGATGTTTGCTAGACCGAGCGCGAGATCCGACGCGTAGTTCTTCCAGGCGGCAAGTGCGTGCGCGTTGCCGGCTTGCGCCGCCTTACGGATCTTTTTCGAGCCGAGCTTCTCCGGCGGCATGGAGAGCAACGTGCTCTTTGGAAACGACGCAGCAACGGCTGCGGCGTGGCGGATCAAGCCCATCCCCGACGCCTGAGCCTCAAAGCAGCCGATCTTCCCGCAACCGCAGATGAAACCGTCGGTCGGCCTGATTTGGTGATGGCCGATTTCGCCGGCTCCGAAGTCGTTGCCGAGCAGCAACTCCCCGCCAGCGACGATGCCGCCGCCGATTCCGGTGCCGAGCGTCAACAGAACGAAATCCTTCGTTCCGCTTCCCGTGCCGAACGCGTATTCGCCCAGCGTTGCGCATCGCGCATCGTTCCCGACTTTTACCGGAACGTCGAAGCGCTTGGCGAGCGTGGAACCGAGCGGCGCGTTCTCCCAACCGAAATTCGGGCTGTAGCGCACGACGCCGTCGTCGTGATCGATATTGCCGGGCGAACCGATACCGATCGCTACGGCCTTTCCCGAATCGGTGAGCGCCTTGCCGATGACGCTCACCAAGGCCTCGAGCACCGCCGGAAAGGCGAGATCGCTCAAATCCAGTTCGTGCTGCCCGTTGATCGAACCGTCCTCGCCGATGATGCCCGCGGTCACGTGCGAGCCGCCGAGATCGACGCCGATTGCATATCGCATGGTTGGTTTCTCTTCGCGCTCGAGTTCTGATTCCGCTTCCCTCGTAGCTCGGTCCCTGCGCGCTTCGCTCGCTCGGGATGACAGAACGCATATTCCGCGAAGAGCCGACGCGTGGAAACGATAGACCTAATTTCTCTACGCAACTACACCCGGCGCACGGGTCAGCCAACCCATCCGGAGTTGCTCGACGCGCGTCCGATGGAGCACGTCACCAAGATAGAAATCGACGAAGAACACGTCACGATCGAATACAACGAGAAGACGACTCGCTTCTACAACGTCAACGAAATTACGAAGAACGAATGGATCTACAAGTACAACGACGATCCGGAGTTCGTCGCTGCGGTCGCCGGAGTCATAGATCTGGCGCGCAGACATCTCAAGGACGTTCCGGAGAACATCACGTGCCCGCCGGGCTGCGCGGAATGTTGCAGCGGCTACGAGCCGTTCGTGAGCAGAGCCGACGTTGAGCGCATCGCGGACCATCTAGGCATCTCGTACGGCCAAGCCCTGCGGCAGTACGTCGTGCCGCGCAAATCGGCCGACGGGTACTACGTCGGTTGGCTGCGTAAGATCGGGGACGACGTCGCAGATCAATGCATCTTCTTGATGGGAGATCGCAGCGGGCGGTACTACTGCGGAATATATCCGGCGCGGCCAAATGACTGCCGCGAATTCACGCCGATCGGCTGTCACGACGTTGACACGACGCTTTCGCACGGACGGCGTTTCAAAGTGGGGCCGCCATTTCGGCCTAAGCACAGACGCAGCAAACGACACCGGTAGCTGTTCTGCTAGCTACGCTCGGGATGACAACGGGGCCCTTGCGTCGTAGCTGTCGCGAATGCTGCTTCGAGTAGTCGTAGCGGGCGCTTTGATTGCGCTCACCGGTGCCGCGCCGATCCCGGACCTTCATTGGCGTTTCGTTGGGCCGCTGCGCGGCGGCAGAACCGAAACCGTCTCCGGAGTGCCGGCGCAGCCCGACGTCTTTTACATCGGTGCCGCAAACGGTGGTGTCTGGCGAACCGAAGATGCAGGACGAACGTGGACGCCGATCTTCGATTCGCAAGATACCGGCTCGATCGGCGCGGTCGCCGTGGCCCCGTCGGATCCGAACGTCATCTATGTGGCGAGCGGTGAGGGCAGGCAGCGTCCCGACCTGGCGGTCGGCGACGGCTTCTACGCCTCGACCGATGGGGGAAGGACGTGGCGGCATCTCGGTTTGCGCCAAGGCGAACAGATTCCCACGATCGCCGTCGATCCGCGAGATCCGAAGCGTCTGTTCGTCGCGGTGCTCGGCCATCCGTACGGTCCGAACACGCAACGGGGTCTCTTCCGTTCGACAGACGGAGGAGAGACATTCGAACGCGTCCTCTATGTCAACGAGAACACCGGCGCGTACGACGTCGTCATCGATCCCAACAATTCAAACACCGTCTACGCGACCATGTGGGCGGCGCGCCAGTCCCCGTGGGAGACGGCGAACGGCGACTCGTTCCAGATTACCGGGGTCAGCGTCTTCAAGTCGACCGACGGCGGCACGACGTGGCAGCCGCTGGGGCGAGCGAACGGTCTTCCGGCTCGTTCGGGCCGCGCAGAGATCGCGATCGCCCCGAGCAACTCGAGCATCGTGTACGCGTACGTCGACGTGCCGCACTCCGGCGCGGCGATCTACCGCAGCGAGGACTCAGGCGAACATTTCGTACGAGTAAATCACGAACCGCAGTTGGCCAAGCGCGGAGATGATCTGGCCTCGCTCTCGGTCGATCCACGCGACCCGAACGTGGTCTGGGCGACGAACACGTCGACCTATCGCTCGATCGACGGTGGCGCGCACTTCACGCCGATCAAGGGCGCGCCGGGCGGCGACGATTACCATGCGCTCTGGATCAACCCAGAGCGACCCAGTCACATGATTCTCGGCAGCGACCAGGGAGCAACGATCTCGCTTGACGGCGGGCGAACGTGGAGCTCCTGGTACAGCCAACCGACGGGGCAGATGTATCACGTCGCCGCCGACAACCGGTTCCCGTATTGGATTTGCGGCGGCCAACAAGACAGCGGCTCAGATCGG
>JAKAPO010000132.1 GCA_021807065.1 bacterium | reverse complement strand
TCCGATCTGCTTCTTGCGCGTTTCATCGGTCGATTGCCGCCGGCGAGTTCGCGCTCAATTTTGCGCACCGACCAATCGCTGCATTGCGCTTCGGTAGCAATGGCGCGGCGGCTCAGGTCCGTTTCTTCGAGTAATCGCTGGACGAGCGCGCGATCGACCGAATGTCTCACGATTCTGGTTCACGCGCGGCTGGCGCCGTGCCGGCGCGCGAGAGTTCCTCCCGCAGAGCAAGGCGCATCATCGCGGCCAGTGTTACCCGCCGTTCTCTCGAAAGCCGAATGAGTGCGGAAAGCTCCTCGTCGCTGAGAAGGACGCTGATCCGAAGACTAGGGGCAGGACCAAGTTCATCGGGAAACATGCGGCAAGTATACGCCCTGACCTAACTCCAGATCGTAGGAGATAACGGCTGCCTGATGGAAAGCATTGAGTATGCGTTCCCGCCGAGAGGCGCTCACAAAGGCCGATATCCTCGCCCTCTTCCCCGGCCTCTCACCACGGCAACTCCAACGCTGGCAACGCTCGCACCGCATAGAGCCGCCAGCGCAGGCGCACCGTCGCGGGCTACGCGGCTCCGAAACCGTCTATTCCGCTCGCGCCGTGGAGCAAATCCGAGCGCTGTTTGACGCCTCGGGAAGGGGCAAATCCAGCAAATCGAAGCGCGTGCGCGTCGGCTACCGGAAATCCGAGGAGCCGTTTGTACTCTTCTGGGAGGGGCACGACGCCCTGGTCCCCGATCCGCGCGCTGTCATCCGCGACACGCTAGCGCCGACAATTCAGTTACGCGCCAACGTCGGCGCGCAAGAGCCCATCGAAGAGGAGGCATCGTTCGCCGATGAAACGAGCGAGGAAATCGAAACCGAGTACGGCAAAGACCGAGCCGTTCAATTTGTCGAGGAGCACTTTTCTGGAAACGAGGGCGCCGTCCGACGGAAGCTTCGGCTCGGACGCATGCGAGATGCCGAGGTAGCATCGTTCGCGTACGCAGCGATGAGCCTCTTCTTCGGCTCTTTGACGCCGAACGATTGCGTCGAGTCGGAGGGCGAAAGCTACGCTGGGCTGCTCTTCCGCGGCTACGGCCTAGGGGGCTCGCGCGAGTATCCATCTCTCTTACCGGGTGCTAAGGATACAACTGAGCAAGCTTCATTGATTGCGAGGACGCGTGATATGCTCGAACGGGTGTTGAGCGAAGAATTTCTGCAGATGCTGTCTGTTGAAGAGCTGCGCCAGGCACGCGACGATCTACGCGACTTTATCGACGACTTCGTAGTTTTCGGAAACTTCCTTTCGCGTCTCGTGGGTCCCAAGGCGTTGGGCCTAGCGAATCAAACGAAGAGACTTGCTTCCGCGACCGTCGGGGAGCGCGCGAGCCTCGTGCTACTTTGGCTATACGTGCGAAAGACCATGCCCGAGAATTGCGAGGTGTTGCGCGCCGGTATGGGACGCGCGGCAAAGACCATACGCGAAACGTCGCGCGCATTTGAGAGCCTCTCGCCCAGCCAACAGAAGTCAGTGAAGGCCGCTATGCGCTTAGCAGCGCGCAGCGGATTTCAAGGAGCGCAGTCGACGCCTGCGATGGCCGTTGGCTGCGTTTGCGAAACAAGAAACGATTCCGCTTAAGTAACACAAAGGCGCCCCCGGCCCGCGCTAACGAGCCGGAGGCATCGCAATCAGAGGACTATCTCCCAAATGCAACGGCAACACTCTACACCATTTCAATCGCCATTACCACCACTGGAAATCCGCGCCGGCACCCTCACTCTCGACGGATGGGGGCTTTCGTGCTTCGTGCGCTATGGCAAAGCGCACCTCCAAGATGGAATTGGTCCGCACCGCCGCTCGATCGTCGTTGATCGCGTGGCCTCCAACAGACTCGAACGCGTGGTGCTGCTCGGTCGGAGCGGCAGCATCAGTTTGGAGTTCCTCGGCTGGTGTCGCTCGATCGGCGCGGCGGTTGTTCAGATCGGCAGCGACGGCGATTTGCTCATGCACACGGTCCCATTCGCGTATGGCGGGCACCCGATTCGCCGCGCACAGGCCCTCGCACTCACCAACGGCCTCGGTGTGACGATCGCACGTGACCTGATCGGGCGCAAACTCGCTGGCCAACGTGCCAATCTCGTGCGTTTAGGCGCTAACGATTTACGCGCATTCGATCGATTGCGCGAGGCGCTCAATAGCGCGGATACGACCGACGCCGTGCGGCTGTGCGAGGCGAAGGCTGCCGCGATCTATTGGAACGCGTGGTCGGATGTTTCGATACGCCTGCGAAGCCGAGACCTTATACGTGTACCGGCGCGTTGGATGCGCTACGATTCACGCGCATCGGTCCTTACCGGCCGTGCGCCGTTCGGGAACGCTCGGGAATCGAGAGGACAGTCGGGTGCCGCGCACGGGACCGGTTGCCCATCTTCCGCGATGCTAGGAGGCAAGCTCATTCGTGTTCTTTCCAGGCAGTGATTGAATGGTTATCTTTTCTGCGTAAGTCGCATAATCGCTTCCCAATGCCTCGGGTGCGGAACGCGAGCCCCTGCGCGGAAGCGCGAGCACGCTGCAAGGCTTAGCCCCGTCGCTTCCGCGAGCTCCGAGAGCGAGAAGGCTTCGAGCTTCGGCGCGATCTCGCGCAGGAACCACGCGTGATCGCGGCCTTGGGCCTTGCCATGCGCGCGGCGCCATTCGCGGTTCTGGCGATGGGCCTCGGCTATGGCCGCGCTGCGCTTGGCGTTCGTGTGCGAGGCGCTGCGAGGGTCTTCGCCCGCGGCGGCCTGTGCTGCGAGGGCTTTGCGCGCTATGGCAATGGCGCGAAGGCCGCGCTCTTTGCGCGCCTGCGGCAAGCATGCCTCGCAGTACCGGCGCCGGCGCTTGCGCACGGGCGCGCCGCACGACGCGCATGGCGCAGGCACGAGTGCGAGGGGCTCCGGGCGTGGCGCACCCCATGCTTTGCTTGCGTACGGCTTCGGCCGTGGCGCGGTGCGAGGCGTGGTACTCAATGGTGACGGCGCCGCCTACGTGCGTTTCGCACGCGAAAGGCCCTGGTGCATACGGTGCGCGCGCGTACCCGTGCCTTCCGTGAGCGCGGCGCGGAATGCTTGTGCGAGGTCCGCGACCACAGGCGCCATGAGCGTACGCCAGTGCGGCAGTGTGAGTGCGCTTTCCGGCGCATCGGGCGATGCATGGTTCGTGCAGGACGGATCTGGCTGTAGGCCGTGCTGCATTGCCTTTCACTTCACTTGAGATACTCAAGTGGGTCGATATATATGAGGTAGGGATCGAGGCGGGCGAACTCGCGCAGCAGGTACTCGTGCCCTTGGCCCATCATGACAATAACGCGGTCGCCCGGTCGAATAACGCTCAAGATGTTCGACCAGATATAGCAATTTCTCGCGTACCACTGCGCGACATACGCCGCGCCAGCGTCATCGGCCTTGCGTCCGACACCGTCAAAAACGCTGTACCAAGCGGCGTTAGCCCGGATCGCCGCATCGGTGTTGAGGTACTGCAACAACTGTAAGTAGGTTCCGTTTCGCTCTAGCGCGTCGGAGCGCTCCTCGAAGCGCGTTGACGTGGGATCATTCACAGTTGTGAAATGAGTCGTTAGAAAAAGATCGACGCGCTTGCCCTCCGCGCTCTTGTCGTCGATGAGCGCAGGGCCCCACGTATCGATTGGATAGATTGACGGATTGCGTGAGGCCGCGGCGATCCTGAATCCGAACTGGTAGACCTCATTCGTCCCAAGCGTGAAATGGCCAGCGAGATACTCACGATACTGTTGCTCTATCGCGCGGTCGCCCATCGGCTGCTCGATGAGCACCTTCGTGGGGTGGAAGCTCACCAAGCGGCGGACGATATCGGCGACTTGCGCCTGACGCTCGGGCGAGAGCGGACTATTTTGGAACGCGTTATTGTGGATATCGCGCCGCGCCGCGAAATGCGAGACGCCAAGGATCATGACCTGTGGCCGGACAGACACGGCGGCTCGTGCTAGCGGCCCGCGCCCGAGAACGATGAGTGCCATTGAACTCGCAGCCCACACTACCGTAAGAATGCGCCTTCTCATGCTCACTATACGACGACGGACGGCAGTGTGTTTCGACAATTGGGGTATTAGCCGAAGTGCGTTTCGTGTGAGAAAGCCACCCAAGCGAGGCCCTTTTCTCGCGGTACGCGAAACTTGAGATGGACCGACCAGGTAAGTACGGTATGCTTCCCGCAGATTACGCTCGCGTTGTCCAACGCTTGAGCCGGTCGCAGCTTCCAGCCTACATATCATTCGTTGAACATGGGTTCGAGCGCGGTCTCGCTCTACGGGGCCGCATTTCACAACGTATCTGGGTGCGCACGTCACCTGAGGCTATCGTTAAGAGCGAACTCCTGGACGAGGATGGTGACGTCAGGGATCTACGTAACGCGGACCCGTTCGCCAAGACCTCGCCGTTCTTTTTTTAAGGCGAGTTGCTACGCGCCCGAACATGAGGATACCGCGCGCTGGAATGGTCGGTCTGTGCGGCGCTTCGAGCTGCACTCCCTATGTAGCAGTCACAGCGGTATCACGACGCTCTACGCAGACCCCTTACGTTTCGGCCCCGAGCTCTGGAAAACGCATTTGCCGGTTCTGACGTGAGCGGCGACTTCGCCGATTCGAATGCCACGGCTAGTCTCGAGCTTCGCTATTCCACCATAGGGCAGTACACAGCACCGTCGCGGATTCGCGAGACAGTGTCAGGAAATGGTTGGTTCTTCTGGGCACGGGAAACCGTGGAGATCGATTACAACCACTACAAATTCTCGTCGAGACCTCTTAAGAAAACACCAATTCCCATCGCCCAACCCCAACCTCACTGACCGAAAGCGGCCGGAATCGTGCGGCATCCGCTAGAAAAAGGACGACCATATAGGGAATGCCGGTTCAAATGGAAAACACCGGCTTGCGCTCGCATTCTCCCGTCGGGAAGGAAGACTTATGTCTTGCACGTTCTCGAGAAGCTGCACCGTCAAAGCGGTCGTCGTCTTGATGCTCGTGGCCCCGCTCGGATCGTGCCACGGCAAGGCTGTTCCGAAAACAACGAACTCGCGAATAGCGTACGGGAGGATCATTGAGAACGGACACTACGTTTCGGTACCGATCTTCGACACGCTGGCCCAGACTCAGCACGCCCATCTGAAACGAGGGCAAGCGTTCATCGTCAGACATCCTCCGCCGCGTGGCCTTAAGCTTGCGTCCGATGCAGACCTCATCGGGAAGCGCACGGAGGTTGCTCCAGGCGTGTTTTCCTTTTCAGGAACGATTTCTTACTTCGATCCCCACTCGGTGTCACGAGGTACTGCAAAATGGTGTCGTCTCACAAACGATCGTCTGCTGTGCCTTGTCGGCAGAGGTCAGCGTCTGAACGTCTGGATGCAGGGCCCAGGCGGACACGAGCGATCGATCGTAACGCTCGACCCCTCCGTTCCGGATCGCTGAAAATTGCACGCGGTCCAAGCTCTAAGCACAATCGTGCGTGTTCTTGCGCGATGCGCGCTCCCGCGGTTAGGTTGAGTTTCTCGCTCACTGGTCGCCTAACAACGAAAGCGCTTCGGGTTCAGCCGTGACGCGGCTGGCTCTCTTAAAGGTAAGATCAGCCCGCTGCGATTTCGCCGGGTAGTCAATGCCTCTTCCGCTGAGCAACTCCCTACCCGCCTCTAGAAGTCCGCGCCGGCGTGCTCGTCGTCGACCGCTACGGCATTACCCTGCGCGTGCTCTACGGCAAGCTCCACGTCGAAGACGGAATCGGCCCGCACCGGCGCTCGATCGTGCTCGATCGCGCCGGCTCCGGGTCGGAATCATCCCGGCTCGAACGCATCGTGCTGCTCGGAAAGACGGGATCACTCACGCTGGATTCGCTCGCATGGCTTCGGGCGATCGGTGCGGCGTTCGTGCACCTCGCACCCGATGGCGCCATCCTCACGACCTCGCACCCGTACGCGTATGAAGGCCTCCCGATACGGCGCGCGCAAGCGCTCGCGGTCACGAGTGGGCTCCACGTGGCGATCGCGCGTGATCTCATAGCACGCAAACTCGACGGCCAGCGATGCAACTGCCTTGATCGAAGGTCGCTGTTGAGTCGCTGTGATTCATCGGCAACGGCGAGGTCCCGGCTCAGTCCGCACCCTTCGGCTATGAGGGCCTGCCGGTTCCGCATGCCCAGGCACTTGCAGGAACGAACGGCCTTGGCGATTACGCTCGCGTGCGATCTCACCGAGCGCAAGATCAAAGGCCAGCACCTAAACGGATGCGCCATGTCGAGGCGGGAAAAGGACGTAAACGCGCGATGTCTTTCGATCCGATCCTCGCCCGTCTTCGGTATCAGCCTCGGACGGCGCGGTATTCAGGCGTTATGGCTTTATCTCCCGAGCGCCACTCCCTCAGGCGCGCTCCCAGCGGCGAAGGGGGAGCCCGCAACCGGCGTGAGCGCGCCGGTCGCCGCGTTGATCGTGTAGGCAGAAACGTTGACGGAACCATGATTCGTAACATAGGCGAACTTGCCGGTAGGATCGACCGCTACTCCAGTAGGAAGGCTCCCAGCGGCGAAGGGGGAGCCCGCAACCGGCGTGAGCGCGCCGGTCGTCGCGTTGATCGTGTAGGCCGAGACGTCGTTGGAATTGTAGTTCGCAACGTAGGCGAACTTGCCGGTGGGATCGACCGCCACTCCATGAGGACCGTTACCAGGACCGAAGGGAGAACCGGCTACAGGCCGGAGCGCGCCG
>JAKAPO010000131.1 GCA_021807065.1 bacterium | reverse complement strand
ACCACCGGAATCACGCTTAGAACCTCGCGCATCTTGGCAAGATTGAGGGGCTATGCTTACGGCACCAGCGCGGTCAATGGCGGGTTACCCAGCCTGAAGTACACGAAGCGTTCCAATGCCGCCGTCTTCACGCTTGTGCAGCGAGATTTCAACGTCGATTCCCAGGTTGCGTAAAATCCTTTGCAGCGTGTCGCGCGAAAACTCTTCGAGCTTCCCGTTGCGGATTTTAGAGACTTGCGGCTGCGTCGGGAAGAGATACTCCGCGGCTCGAGCTTGCGTCCATCCACGAGTGTCTAGCTCGCGTTTGATCGCGATGGCAGGGTCTGCTGCTTTGGCCAACCGCTCATCGGCGTTGGGGAGCCCCAGATCGGCAAACACGTTGCCACTGCTGCGGGTAACTTTGATCGTTTCGCTCATGAGTTCTTCGCTTTCTTGGTTTCTGCCGCCAAGCGCGCGAGCGTGCTTCAATCGTTGTTCGATGCGATCGAGATCGGCTTGCGGTGTTGCCATCCCCGATTTGCTCTTTTTCTGAAAGAAGTCCAAGACGTAGATGTCCTCAGTGATTTTCCGGTATACGCGCGCGTTGAGCGATCGGGATAGGGGCGACTGACCGGGCGGTCCCCACCTGAAGGATTGCTTCAGGATAATATACAAATATATAAACAGTGCGATACACGTTCAAGGCTGAGTTTTTCAAGGTTCTTGCGCATCCGCTGCGGATCCAGATCCTCGATGAGCTGCGGGAGGGTCCGGTCAGCGTCACCGAGTTAAAGGACCGTCTCGGCGCGGAGCAGTCGACCGTCTCGCAGCAGCTCGCCGTTCTGCGGGCACGGAACTTCGTACAGGCCCATCGGGAAGGAACGACGGTCCGCTATCAGATCAGCGACCGGGCCATCTTCGCGCTGCTCGATTCGGCGCGCACCGTTTTTGACAATCAACTCGTCTCCGTTCGGACCGTGCTCGAGGAGCTTGCCAAGGAGAGTGGCGGGGCGTGAGACTCAGGCTGCTGGGTGCCGGCTCGACGCTTACGCTGGCGCTCCTTGCGGCGATCTGCGCCTTCGTTGCAGCGACGCGCGGATCGGTCGAGCTGGGCAGCGTCCCGGCCTCAGTTCCGGCATTGCAGTTGGATTTCGCGCTCACGCCGTTGGCAGCGCCCTTTCTTGCGCTGCTCGCGATGCTGGGAAGCGCCGTCGGCGTCTGGGGGTTGCGGCGGGATCGCCCGATCGATGCCATGTTGATCGCGGCCTTCGTCGCCGCGATGCTGGTGCTCCTCATCGCAAGCAGCGTCGCTTCGTTTTTTCTATCGTGGGAAACGATGTCGCTCGTCTCTGCGTTTCTCGTCGCCGCGTATCATAAGAGACGCGCGGTCCGGCGCGCTACGTGGGTGTATCTCGTTGCCGCACAGGCCGGTGCGCTGTGCATTCTCGCGACAATGCTGGTGCTAGCTACGCACGCTGGAGGTTGGTCGTTCCCGGCAATTGCAACCGCCGCTGCAACGCTGCCGCCGAGCGCGCGCGACGCAGCGTTCATTCTTGCGATGCTCGGCTTCGGCTCGAAGGCGGGGTTGCTGCCGCTCCACTTCTGGCTTCCACGCGCGCACCCCGTAGCGCCGCCAAGCGCATCGGCGATGCTCTCGGGGGCAATGTTGAAGGTTGCGCTCTACGCATTGACCTTGGTCACGTTCAATCTCGCTGCTCCGGCTCCGACGTCATGGGGCGTCGCGCTCATGGTCGTCGGTACGCTCAGCGCAATCGGCGGGGTTCTGTACGCGCTCGTGGATCACGACCTCAAACGCCTGCTCGCCTATCATTCCGTCGAGAACGTCGGCATCATCGCGATCGGGATCGGGCTTGCTCTCGTTGCCCGGTCGACGGGAGATCTAGCCCTCGCAGCGCTGGCGTTGACTGCGGCGATTTTCCATGCCATCAATCACGGATTGTTCAAAGGCTTACTGTTCTTGGGCAGCGGAGTCGTGGCCGATACCGAAGGAACGGTCGACTTAGAGCGGCTCGGCGGGCTGTGGTCGCACTTAGTCTGGACCGGCCCGCTGTTTCTCATAGGCTGCGTGGCAATCGTAGGGCTTCCCCCGTTCAACGGCTTCGCTTCCGAATGGATGACGTTTCAGAGTTTGATCGCATCATGGCATGCGTTCGTGCCAGCGTTTGCGCTCGTATCGCTGGCAGCGGTACTCGGCCTCTCGCTCACCGGAGGTCTTGCCGCGGCGTGCTTCGTGAAAGTATTCGGCGTCGCGTTCTTGGGACACCCGCGCCGGGCGGTTACGCGCCCTATCGCTACTGAGCGCTTCGACGCCGCGACGCTCGCCCTTATGGCTCTTGCCGTTCTCTGCACACTTTTCGGTATTGTCCCAATGCTCGTCGTCGTTCCGCTCGCACGCGTTGTGGCGTCGACGATCGGCGTGGCGCCACCGATCGCAGCGGCGCTTCCCGTGCTGCCGATCGCGCTCGCCACTCTGCCGATCGCAGCTGCGATCGGCGTGCTCGCCATAGAACGCTACCGGCGCGTGCGTACCGTGCCAACGTGGACGTGCGGCTCGCCGGTCACGCCGTCGGCGCAGTATACGGCTACGGCGTTTTCGAAATCACTTCGCACTATCTTCGCCTTCGTGCTTTTGCCCGAGCGGCGCCGCATCGTCGAAGCGGGTGCATCGTCGTGGTTTCCGAAGCGAATCGTCTATCGAACGGAAAGCCGTGATATTATCGACGAAACGGCGCGCCGATTTGCGGCGCTCATGCTGCAATTCGCTCGGCGCTCGCGCGCGCTGCAGAGCGGAAGCCTGAGGCTCTACGTAGCGTACTCCCTCGGCGCAGTGATCGTCGCGATCGCGCTGGCAAACCGATGAACGCGCTCGTGCAGCTGCTGCTCGTTGCCGCACTTGCTCCGCTGGCGCACGGTGCGATGAAGGCGCTTCGCGCTCGGTTCTCTGGGCGCCCGGGCCCGTCGATCCTTCAGTCGTATCGAGACTATGCGAAGCTATGGTGCAAAGAGGCGGTGCTTCCCGAGGGCGCATCGATCATTACGCGGTGTGCACCGGGTGTCGCCTTCGGAGTCGCTCTTACGCTCGCGGCCGCGCTTCCACTGGGCGGCTCCGTTCCGCCGCTGCCGGACGTCGTGGGGCTCATCTTTCTTCTCGCCGTCGGCCATTTCGTGCTCGGGGTTGCAGCACTCGATACGCGGAGCGCATTCTCGGGAATGGCCGCGAGCCGCTCGATGACGTTTGCGAGCCTCGTTGAGCCGGCACTTTTGGCGGCGCTGCTCGGCGCTGCGGCGCTCGGTAAAGGAACGCAGCTTTCGTCTCTCTTAACGCTCGCGCACGGGCCTACGAGTGCGCTCGCTTTTGCCGGCTTCTTTCTCGTCATGCTCGCTGAAACGGCCCGCATCCCGATCGACAATCAGGAGACACACTACGAGCTGACGATGATTCACGAAGGGCTCGTGCTAGAATATTCGGGCTGGCACTTGGCGTTCTTGCAGGCGGCCGCGCAGATTCGCCAACTGAGCTTCTTACTTTTGGGCGCAATCCTGTTGTCCGGCGGCGGCGTGTTGGCGCTCGCTGGTTGGGCAGTGGTTCTTGCCGCGGCCGTCAGCGTAGTGGAAACGGTGTTTGCCAAGGTGCGGCTGTTCGAGGTTCCGCAGCTCCTGGCGACAGGGTTGATCTTCGCCGTGACGAGCATCGTCCTGCGGCTCTTTGGGGCACCCGCGTGACGGTCGCACTCGTACTCCTGCTCTCAGGAGCCGGACTGGTTCTCAGCACGCGCACGCTGCACATGCTAGCTGCGTACGTTGCCATCGCCTTGACCATCAGCTTTCTCGTGGCCGCTTCAGCATCGACGTCGCTGCTTTCGCTCGTACTGCTCGCCATCGCGACGCTGCTCAAGGTGTTCGTTGCGCCCGTCGGTATCGTGGCGTTCGTGCGAGCGAATCCGGACGCCGACAACCTGCGGCCGTCGCTCTCCGCTCCTTTGCGCCTGCTCCTCGTCCTGGCATTCGCGATCGTCTCTCGAACGGTGGCGCACGTTCTCGGCCCGTCCGTGCCGTTGCAGAGCGTCCTGGCGTTTATCGTTTTATGCGGCGTCGGCGTCTTGATCGTTCACCGCAACTTGCTGGCGCACGTTGTCGGCTTGCTCGTGCTCGGTGCCGGCGTCACGTTGATCGGCAGCGCGCTCGCGCCGAGCTTGCCCGAATCCGTGGAATTCGGCGCAACCTTCGATGCGCTGGTTTCGACGTTCATCGGACTGGCATTGCTGCGCGCCTATTTTGCTCACAACCCGCTGCTCGACGTGGAGTCGCTGCGCAGGCTGCGCGGATGATCGGATTCGTCGTCGCCGCGCCGCTCGTGTTCGCGATCGCCGTGCGGATCGTTCCGAAGCGCGAGGTGCGGCGCATTGCCCGCGTCGTGCTCGCCTTCGTCGCCGCGCTGATGTCGCTCGCGGCGTTCGGCTCGATCGACCGTCTCTCGATGCTTTTCGCCGGCCTGGTGTCGTTCCTCGCGCTTCTCGCGACCATATTCTCGTCGAGCATCTTTGCCGACGATTGGACCGAAGGGTACGCGATCTGGTCGCGAAAGCCGGCATACTTCATCATGCTCGGCGCATTTTGGAGCTCGATGCTGCTCGTCGTGCTGGCATCGAACTTTACCCTCCTGTGGCTGGGCGTATCGATTACGACGCTCGCCACAGCCTTTTTGGTGGGATACAGCGGCGAAGCCGCGGCGCTCGAAGCCGCATGGAAGTATCTGGTCTTATGCGGCGTAGGCATTGCCTTCGCTATGCTTGGCCTGATCGTGCTCGCCCATGTTGCCATTGCGAACGGCGTCGATCCCGGCAGCGCATTCTCGTGGACGGCAATCGCGGCACGGGGCCACATCGGCGCGGTCTCTCCGCTTGCACGCGTCGCAGTGGCACTGATGATCGTAGGGTTCGGCACAAAGGCGGGACTCGTGCCGATGCACGCTTGGCTGCCGGACGCGCACTCGAAGGCTCCCGCGCCGATCAGTGCGCTGCTCTCAGGGCTGTTGGTTTCCTGCGCCCTCTATGCGATTGCGCGAACGCTGAGCGTCGCCGCACCCCTCGGCGCGGCGAACTTCGCCTACGAGCTGCTCCTTTGGCTCGGCGCGCTATCGACGGCTGTGGCCGGAGCGCTGATGCTCGTCCAGCGCGACCTCAAACGGTTGCTCGCGTATTCCACGATCGAGCACGCTGGCATCGTAGCACTCGCATTCGGCTTTGGGACGACGCTCGGGTGGTTTGCAGCATTGCTGCACATCGCCGTTCATGCTTTCGCGAAATCTTCGGCCTTCTTCGCGACCGGTATCGTGCAGCGCGAACGCGGCTCTACCGAGATTGCGCGACTCCGTGCGCTGTGGAATGAAGGATCGGCAGGGCGACTTTTGCTCGCGGTCCTTGGCGCGCTTTCAGGGATGCCTCCCTTCGGTCTGTTCGTCACCGAGATGCTGGTCGTTGTTGCCGGCATCGCCGCGGGAGCTTGGATTCCGCTCGCGCTTGCCATGATCGGCCTCCTGCTCGCATTCGCAACACTCGCTCGCGTGGCGATCGAGATCGAGGGAGGAGGGCGCGTTCCCACCGCTGCGTGGAGTGTACCCATTCCGCTCGCACCTTTGCACCGGCGGGTGGCAGCCGCGACCGTTGCCGCTGCGCTCACGGGCTGCATCGCCCTTGGGATCGTGCCGTGGATACGACCGTTTCCGTAACGTCGCAATCGGTCGTTGCCGAGGCTTCGCGCAGCCCGATGCTTGGTGCATACGCAAGTGCGCGCACGCTGCAGTATCTCTTTCTCCGTGAAGGCTCAGGACCGTACGCGTTGACCGTCGATCTCGGCGCGCAGGGAGCAGCAACCGCAGTGTCGCGGGACCGTCCGGCATTTGCTTGGGCCGAACGCGAGATGGCCGACGAGCGTGGAGTTCGGTTCGACGATCTTCCCGACGAGCGCCCGTTTCGTGCGCGCAACGGCGTCATACCGCAGGCAGTGCTGGCACACGGATCCGGTCTGATGCACTTTGTCGTCGGCCCCGTTCATGCGGGTATCATCGAGCCTGGACGCTTCACTTTCAGCTCCGGAGGCGAGACGGTCGTGCACCTCGATGCACAGCTCGGCTACGGACATCGCGGCATCGAACGCGCCCTCGAGGGAGCAGATGCGCTCGACGCGGCAGCGAAGGTTGCGCGCATTTGCGGAGGATGCAGCGCGTCTCGTTCCTACGCCTATGCGCTCGCGTTGGAATCGTTGGGCGACCTGCGGCCGAGGGAAGAGGTCGATTTGGCGCGCTTGGTAATGACGGAACTCGAGCGCGTCTACAATCATCTTGCAGACCTCGCGGCGAGCGCCTCCGGCGCAGGGTGGGGCGTCGGCTTCACCCGTGGAATGGGGCTCAAGGAAGAAGCGATGCGACTCTGTCTCCTGGCCGGAGGGCATCGCCTGCTCTTCGATGCGATCGTACCGGGCGGCGTCTCTCCGAGCGTCTTGACGGAACGCGCTTGCGTTCGAGAGACTGTCGCGCGGCTCGAAGGTCGCGTTCGCGGGTACATGGCTGCGCTCTTCGGCAATGCATCGCTCGTGTCGCGCTGGAACGGTGCAGGTGTGGTGACGCATGAGGCTGCGCACGCTCTCGGCGCTGTGGGCCCCGCGCATCGTGCATCGCGCGGCAGCGTAGACGTACGCGCGTTCGCTCCATACGGTGTCTACCGCTCGAATCGGATCGAGCCTGCGAGAGCGACGAGAT
>JAKAPO010000130.1 GCA_021807065.1 bacterium | reverse complement strand
TCCGATCTGTGTACCAGGCTGAAAGATCGTCCCCCTTCGGCGGAATTTCCCGAACTCTGGGTTGGGTGGAAACCTCAGACACGACCCGCTGCCGTTCGCGCGCATGCGCTCGCCCCCCTGGCAGCGAAAAAGCCCGCATGGCCAAGCGGACGCGCATCTACACACGAACCGGTGACGACGGCACGACCGGCTTGTACAGCGGCGCGCGCGTTCGAAAGACCGATGCGCGCGTCGAGGCATATGGAACCGTTGATGAACTCTCCAGTGCCATCGGGGTCGCTCTCGCAATGTTGCGCGACTCTCCTTCGACGGATGATAGAGTTGAGGTGTGGCTGGCGTGGACGCAAGATAAACTCTTCGATCTCGGCGCGGAACTTGCTACACCGTCCGAATCGAAACGAAGCGTTCCCGCCGTCACCGACGGCGACGTCGCGGCACTCGAGCGCGCGATCGACGAATCGGAAGAAGGTCTTCCGTTGCTGGATCATTTCATCCACGCAGGCGGATCGACGCCGGGAGCGATGCTCCATCTCGCGCGGACGATCTGCCGCCGCGCAGAGCGGCGTGTCACCGCGCTTCGCGAGCACGAATCGTCCGTCGATCCAGTCACGTTGCGCTACCTCAATCGCCTGGGAGACGCGCTTTTCGTCTGGGCGCGCCGGCTAAGCGCCGAACGCGGAGCAGCCGAGTCTCCCTGGCGGAAGGACGCACCTCCTCCAGGTTAACCCACCTACGAATGCTCGCGAAGGACTTCTTATTTGGTCTGCTCAAAAGGGGCGCCTTAAACGTTACTGTCTTCACAGTCCGCGGAGAACCCTACCTTGTCACGACACCTCTTGGTTCTTAGTGCAACCGCATTCTTTAGTGTGCTTCTCGCAGGGTGCACATCGACCGGAACCGCGTTCAACCCACCGGGGGGAGGCCTCCAGCCCGAGCGGCTCTTCCTCGGAAACGACATCAACGGACACAGTAGCCCCAACCCAATGTCGATCTATAACTCGCCCTATACCGGGGCCCCAAGCGTCACGGGTATTATGATAGGCCAGCCGTGGAATCTTACACCCGATGCGAAAGGCGACGTCTGGGTCGCGAACGGCTACACGTACTTCAACGGCTCGCGAGCCGTCACTGAATTCAAGCCGCCGTTCACCGCATCGAGCACGCCTGCCGTCACCATCACGAATGGCATCGGCGCTGCAACGGAAGGGGTCGCGTTCGATCATTCCGGCGATCTGTTCGTCGCAACCTGGGGGAACCGCGAGGTCCTCGAGTACACGCCGCCGTTTAGCAACTCCAGCAGCCCAACCGTTACCATTACCAACGGTATTACCGGGCCGGAGGGCCTCGCGGTCGATGCGTCGGGGAACCTCTGGGTTGCGAACTACGGTAGCTCCCAGAACGTCGTGGAATTCACCCCGCCGTTCTCCAACGCGAGCGTACCGGCGCTGACGATCTCTACTGGGATCACCGGTCCTCAAACGCTTGCCTTCAATTCTTCCGGCGATCTTTTCGTCGCCGATGAAGGCAGCAATACGGTCTTGGAATACGCACCGCCGTTCTCTAACGCGAGCGCTCCGGTCGCCACGATTTCGTCAAGCCTGACCGACGTCGAGGCGCTCGCGCTCGATTCCCACGGCAATCTTTACGTTTCCAACAGATCGACGAATACTGTATACGAGTTCAAGCCACCGTACTCGAACTCAAGCACGCCTTCGGCGACGCTCACCAACGGCATCACCAAGCCCTGGGGAATAACGTTCGCACGCTAGTGGTTGTTGCAGACCACTAGGAGTTTGTCGGATTTGGACCATTTTCGGATTCCGCGCCGAGTTTTGTTCGAAGACGAGGCGCCGAAGAGGGAGCGAAGCCGTAGCTTCGTGACCGATGAGCAACGACGTTTTCGGACAAAAGGCGGACGGAAGACGGAGATGCGCCTCAGTCCGACAGGCTCCTAGGCTACCTCCTCAGCATCTCACGCGCAGCATTCCGGCCGGCAGCGCCCATGACGCCGCCGCCGGGATGCGCTGCCGAACCACAGAGATAGAGACCGCGAATTGGCGTGCGGTAGTTCGCGTATCCCGGTAGCGGCCGCGCGAAGAAGAGTTGGTTCAGCGACATCGCGCCCTGGAAGATGTTACCGCCGGTAAGATTGAACGTCGCTTCCAAATCCGGCGGTGCGAGTATTTGGCGCTCGATCACCGACGCCGTGAAGCCGGGCGCATAACGTTCGACGACCGCAAAGCAGCGGTCGGCGACGTCATCTTTGAGCGCGTGCGTCCACGTATCGTCTTTCAGCCTATGGGGCGCATATTGGACGAACATCGAAGCGACGTGCTTCCCGGACGGCGCGAGCGTTTCGTCGACGGCGGAGGGAATCGTGAGTTCGACGACCGGCTCGCGGGACGGTGCACCGTATTTCGCGTCGTCGTATGCGCGCTCGATGAAATCCTGATCCTCGCAAAAGTGAATAGTGCCTCGGTGTTCGGGCCGGGAGGTGCTTCCCTCGACGTCGAGCCTGTCCTGAGCCCGGCGCACGGCACCGTAGTCGAAGGGCTCCGGATGACATATGAACATCGGCAGTCGATCGAGTGCAATGTTGATTTTCAGCGATGCACTCGAGTAGTCGATTCGGGATACTGCTTCACGGAAATCCTCCGGTAGTGCTGCAGGGTCCACCAGTCGCTCGAACGTCACGTGGCAGTCGGCGCTGCTCGCGATCTGCGCAGCCGTATGCTCGTCGCCGTTTGCCAGTGCGACGCCGGTGGCACGATTGCCGCACGTAAGGATGCGCCTCACTTCGGTGTCGGTTCTTATCTCCACGTGCAAGTCACGCGCCGCCGACGCGAGTGCCTGTGTGAGCCTGCCCATGCCGCCGCGCACGTAACTCCAGACGCCGCGAGCGCCGTTGGTCTCGCCCATGACATGGTGGAAGAGTACATACGCGGTGCCCGGCATCGACGGCGCCGCAAAAGCACCGATGATCGCATCGGTCGCCAGCGTTCCCTTCAGCTGCTCCGATTCGAACCAACGGTCCAGAATCGGACGCGCGGCACCGGTGAGAATTTCCAAAACCTCGCCGGTCCTTGCAGTGCTACAGTCGGTCCCTCGACGTCGCCCGCGTTCTCGCGCGGGCTCGCTCGGGATGACACGACGCCGGTCAGCACGACGAATGGCGCGCCGAAGCTTCCAGAGCGATGCAAGGTCACCGAACCGTGGGCTCAAAACATTGGGCGGAGTTTCGTCCAGAGTCGGTTCGACGATGGCGGCGACGCGTTCGAGCATTGCCTCGTACTCGGGGTAGCGCTGCGCATCGCGCGCGCTGAACTTCGCGATCTCTCGTACGTTGCTCGCGCGGTCTTTTCCCAGCATGAGGTAGCGCCCGTCGAGGAACGGCGTGAACGATGACGGGTCGCGCTCCAACAGCTCCAGCCCGTAATCGCGGAGGCGAAGATCGTGTACGATTTCAGGGCGGAACAGACTGGTGACGTACGCGGCGGTCGAGACTTTGAAACCCGGGAAGATCTCTTCGGTTACGCATGCGCCGCCGACGACGGAGCGCCTCTCCAACACCAGCACTCGCCGACCGGCCTTAGCCAGATAGCAGGCACACACCAGACCGTTGTGCCCAGCACCGATAACGATTGTATCGTACGCGTGCATGCAGCCTCGTAGTTTGCACTGCTCCCACGCGCTTCCCTCGCCATCGCCTCAGGAATGACAACGGCGATGCCGCTGCGAAAGGGGCCGGAGGATGTCGTTCCTCGGCCGGCTCGTTGCTACGACGAACCTCGAACAGCTGCGTGCGCTCGGCTCGCGCAAGATTCTACGCCGCGCTCTCTCCGGTCGCGACCTCATCGCCATCGGTCTCGGCACGATGATCGGCGGCGGAATCTTTACGACGGTCGGCACCGCGGTAAAGGGAGCCGGGCCGGCAGTCATCGTCTCCTACATCCTCGCCGGGCTCACGTCGTTCTTCGCGGCGCTCTCCTACGCCGAGTTGGGATCGATGGTTCCAATCGCCGGAAGCGCCTACACCTATGCGTATGCCACGCTCGGAAAGCTCGTCGCATGGATTATCGGATTTGCGTTGATCTTCGAGTACGGCATTAGTGCGGCGCCGGTCGCCCAGCAATTCTCGGCGACGTTTCAAGACGTCTTGCGCGCCTTTCACATCGTTCTTCCGGCATCGGCGCAAGCGTCGAACCTGGTCATGGGTGGGCCGTGGTGGCAGTTTTGGCGCTGGGACTTACTCCATTCACAATACGATGTGATCGCGGCAACCTTCATAATCCTGCTATCGCTCCTGCTTTCGGTCGGCATCCGCGAATCGGCGACGACAAACAACTTCTTCGTTGTGCTGAAGATCGGTGCGTTGCTCGTCTTCATCGTCGCCGGCATCGCGCTCTTTCATGCGGCGAACTTCGCGGATTTCAATCCGATGGGCTGGGGCGGGCTGCTGCCGTTCGGAGGAATGGCGGACTACTCGTCATCGGCGCAGCCGTACGGCATCGTCGCAATCGGCGCCTACGTATTCTTCAGCTACATCGGTTTCGACACGGCCACCACCACCGCCGAAGAATGCCGCAACCCGCAGCGCGACATTCCGGTCGGCGTTATCGGATCGCTCGCGATTGGAACGCTGCTCTATTGCTCGACCGCGATCGTTCTCGTAGGCGCGGTTCCGTGGCGGAGCGTGCCCGTGAAAGACCCGTTGGTCACCGCACTTGCGCCGCTGCACATTCCGGTCGTCAGCTGGATCATTACCGTCGGCGTGCTCGCCGGAACGACGAGCGTAGCGCTCGCATCACTGCTGGGCCAATCGCGCATCTTTTACGTCATGGCGCGCGACAAGATGCTACCCAAAGCCGTCTCGCTCGTTCATCCGCGCTTCAAGACGCCCATCGTCACCACGATGATCACCGGTGTCGCCGTCGCATTTCTCGCGCTCATCCTTCCGCTCAACCAACTGCTCAATCTCGTGAACATAGGTACGCTCGTCGCGTTCTCGGTCGTCTGTGCCGGCGTGCTCTACCTGCGCGCGAAGCGCCCGGAGATACCGCGTGCCTTCCGCGTTCCGTTCGTGCCGCTCTTCCCCGTGCTCGGAATCGTCCTCTCGCTCTACCTGGCGGTCTTCGGGCTGTCGCGCATGACGTGGGAGTGGTTCACCGGCGCTCTGATCGTCGGGCTCGTCTTCTTCTTTAGCTACGGTTTTTGGAAATCCGATCCGGCCCAGATCAAACCGGTGGAAGAGCCTACCGGCTTAGGCGAAGAAGTATTTCGCTAGGGCTCCTAGCGGCCGGCGACGATACGCGACGCAGCGAAGGTGGCGCTGCCTGAGCGCGTGAGGAAGTACGCATGCACGGTGGCGTCGATCCGCCCCGCGGTCACCAGCCAGAAGCGGCCGACGTTCCCAAAATCTAGGACGACGTCGCCGGTAACGGTTGTCACCGACGTATCTCTGAAATCTCCGATGGCCCTTCGCACGAGATAGGAGCGTTCGTCCAGATAGACGTCCGACAGCGGATGCACGCCGGCATCTTGCGATGATAAGCGAAGGTGATATACGAGAAAACCGTTGAGATTCTCGACGCCGGCAAAGACCGGCGCGTACGGGCTACCGTTCGCGGAGATCAGATCCGCGAGCATTTTTTCTCTCGTCGCGCTTATCACGGTCGTTTGGTCGGCGGGAGTCGGGGGTGCTTGCGGCGCCAACCACGCCGGAGACCAGAACGGCAGCTCGGCAGTGTACTGCTGCCCCGAAGCCGCATCGACGAGCTGCACGGTATTCTGGCCGTCCGTCTGCCTCACGTGAAAGACGTGCACGGTCTTATCGGACGAATACGCGACGTGTACGACCGAGGTGCCGCGTACGCTGAGAATGCGCAAGCCGAGGCCGTACGGCGTAAAGGTTTCGTCGTAGGTCAGCTGAGGGGGCGCCGCCTCGCTGCTCATCGCCGCGATCATCTTGCTATACAGCTCGGCGGCGCTGGGCCCACCGTGAGGCGACTGGCTTGCGATTGGCGATTGTGTTACGAGCGGCGACTGGGTCCCAGGCGGCGTCTGCGCTGAGGCGCCGTTTACCGAGCAAGCGATGCTCAGGGTAAGGGTGGGTATATACCACCTCATGCAATTACCGAGAAACAGGAGGCAAGCAGTATGTGGATCCTCGCGCTAATTCTTCTCGGCATCCTCGTCGCAAAAGTTCTGCTCTAACGTAGCGGAGAACTGTCGGGGGAGTGGGTGCTCGCACGGACGAAGTTCGCTCCCCTTCGACATCGAAAGGCCACGCGCGCGCGTGGCCTTCATTGGTACGCCTGGGGCCGTGGGGCTAGTAGTAAAACGTAACGTTGTAGGCGCAGATGTTGACGTCGTAGTCCGTGATGACGTGGCCGTCTTGATAGACGACCTTGATGTCCTGATAGATGTCCGGAATGTTGGGGTTCGCTCCCCAGTAGAGCGAGAGAGGTTCCACGTGGTAGCCGGGATACAGCACGTAGTTGCCGAGTAGATCCGGGCCCCAGTACGCGTAATCATGCGGCTCGACGTAGATCGAGTAGATCGTGTGCGAGCCCTCGTTATAGACGGTAAACGTGTCGCCGCAATTCGCTGCGGCAATCAGCGGCATCGAGAGCGCCAACGCAAACGCCGCTGCTAGGGAAAGAATTGCTTTCTTCACTATCAATACCTCCGAGAAGTAGCGGTGTCTTTAGTGCGGTCCCTTGCCATTGGGCTTACCGTTGGCAAACCCGTGCAAACCAGCCTTCTT
>JAKAPO010000129.1 GCA_021807065.1 bacterium | reverse complement strand
AGATGAGATTGATGCCCATGCCGGCGACGATCTGATCGACTTTGAACTTCGTTGCCGCAAGCGCGAAGATATAGCCGACGAGCGCGCCAACCGCCACTCCGGAGAAGAGTCCAACGATGCCGCCGAGAATCGGATCGTGCGTTGCGTAGGAGGCGACCACCGCGCCGAAGGCGCCGGCGGCCATCATCCCTTCCAAACCGATGTTGATGACGCCCGAACGCTCCGAAATCACACCGCCGAGCGCCGCATAAACGATCGGCGTCGATTTGATCAGCGTGAGCAGGAGGAGCGATAGGATCAAGCCGGTCATGAGGATGCGGCTGCCTCCTCGACGCGTTCGCTGCGCTGCGCGACGTAGCGCCGCGCAGCGAGGACCAGAATGATGAGTCCCTCGATCACATGTATTGCGTCTTTCGGAACCTGCGCGCTGGCTTGCATCGCAAGCCCTCCGGCCTCGAGTATCCCGAAGAAGAACGATGCAATGCAGACTTTGATCGGATCGAGATCGCCGACGAGTGCCACGGCGATGGCGATGTAGCCGTAACCCGGTGAAAGCTGCGTGTTGAAGCGATGCAGCTCGCCGGTGACGATCGTCGCGCCGCCGACGCCGGCGATCGCGCCGGAAAGCGCGAGCGAGAGCCAGGTGATCCGTGAGAGATTGATACCGTTCCGCCGCGCCGCCTCGGGCGCTTCGCCGGCGACGCGCATTTCGTAACCGAGCACGGTTCGGGTAAAAAGGAATTGCAGTGCGGCGGCGATGGCGAGCGCGACGAGGATGCCGATGGAGAGGCGCGTGTGCGGAATCAGCGTGGGTAGCCAGTAGTTATTGGGAAGCCAAGGGGTTTCGGCGCCGGTCGCCGATGGGCCGAGCAGCCATTGCGTGACGACGAAGAGCGTCAAGTATTGCGCGACGAAGTTCAGCATGAGCGTCGAGATGATCTCGTTCGCGCGTAGTCGAGCTTTCATCCATCCGGCGATTGCGCCCCAGAATCCGCCGCCAATCGCACCGAGAACGAGCATGACGACGACCGCCACGACCGGCGGTGCGGAGACGAAGCCGCCGAACGCCCCCGCCAACATCGCACCCACGAGGAGTTGCCCCTCGGCTCCGATGTTGAAAAGCCCGGCGCGGAAGGCGAGCGCGACGCCGAGCGACGGGAAGAGCAGCGCGCTCGTTGCGACGAGCGTCTCCCCAATTTGACTGCGGCCGCCGAGCGAGCCGACGATCAACGCCGAGAAACCGTCGATTGGACTCGTGCCCGCAACGAGCATCGCGACCGACATGAGCGCGACGACGAGAACAATCGCGCCAAGCGGTCCAGAGATGAACGACGTCGCACGTCTCATTGCGATCCCGCCATCAGCCGTCCGATGACGGCACGGTCGACGCCGGCGCGATCGAAACGGCCGGCGATCGCGCCTCGGTACATCACGTAGATGCGGTCGGCCAGAGCAAACACTTCGTCGAGATCGAACGAGATGAGCAAAATTGCTGCGCCGCCGTTACGCGCTTCGAGAAGCCGCGACTGAACGAGCGCCGCAGCCCCGACGTCGATGCCTCGCGTCGGATTGTATGCGAGGATGAAAGGCGGCTCGTCGATCAAGGCTTTGCCGACGAGCAGCTTCTGTTGGTTGCCGCCCGAGAGCGTGCGCACTTTCACGTCGATCGACGGCGCACGTACGTCGAAGCGCTCGACGATTGCCGCGGCATCGCGTCGCGCGCGGGCCCGGTCGAGCAGTATTCCGTGCCGTAGACCCGGCAAGTCTTGCCGCCCGAGCACTGCATTCTCCGCGATCGTGAAATTCAGAACGAGGCCTTCAACGTGGCGGTCCTGCGGGATGATCGAAATCTTTCGGCCATTCGAAAACGCAATCGATCCGCGAAAGGGGATCATGCCAGCAACGGAGTCGGCAAGGGCCGTTTGGCCGTTGCCCTCGACCCCGGCAATGCCGGCGATCTCACCGCTCGCAACGTCGAGATCGATTCCGTCGATGCCGCCTTCTTTGCCGCCGGCGCGCAATCCGCGAACCGTCAGACACGGTCGAAGCGTCGTTGTCTCTCGCTGCGCGACGCGAGGCAGATCGCCCCCGACCATCGCTCGCGCGATCGCATCGACGCTCGTTTCCGCAGTTCGCATCGCCGCGACGATCTTACCGTGGCGCATCACGCTCACGCGTTCGCTGAACGCAATGACTTCTTGCAATTTGTGGGTGACGATCAAGACGGCGGTGCCGCGTTTCGCGAGCTGAACGACGGTCCCGAAGAACCCCTGGATCTCTGCCGGGGCGAGCGCCGCGGTCGGCTCGTCGAGAAGGAGAATCGAAGGGTTGCGCTCCAGCTCGCGCAAGAGTTCAACCCGCTGCTGGGCGCCGACCGGGAGATCCTCGACCAACGCATCGGGATCGATCGTAAGATCGTTGGCTTTGGCTAGATCGCCGACGCGTTTGCGTGCCGCGTCGGTGTCAATTCGCCAGCCGTGCCTCGGCTCGCGGCCGAGCAAGACGTTTTGCCACACGCGCAGGCGCCCCACGAGCTCGAAATGCTGGTGCACGAGACCGACGGTGCCGTGCGCCTCGACCGTTCCGCTATCGGGGCGCAGCTCGCCGAACGCAATTGCGGCAAGGGTCGATTTGCCCGCGCCGTTCTCGCCGACGAGCGCGTGAATTTCCCCGGCGAAGAGATCCAAATCGACGCCGTCGACCGCCACGACTCTGGGAAACGCCTTGCGGATCCCGCGTAAACGCAACGCCGGCGGCGAAACGCTCACGGCAGCGGCACCGGTTTGAACGCCGCCTCGCCGGCGCGCGTATACGGTGGGACGATTCGCCCATCTTCGATTGCCCGCTCGATGATCGCGAGTCGCGCAAGTCGTGCCGGACCGATCTGCTTGCGAGTAAAGCGAAAATCGGTGAGACCGATCGCATGCTGTTTCAGCCCCAGGACGATGTGACCGTGGAGCGGATGGCCGTCTTTGATGGCTTTCGCGATGTCGAAGACGGCCACGTAGACTTTCTTCACCATCGAGGTGAGAATTTTTCCAGGGAGGAGCGCGTCTTGATCGGAGTCGACGCCGATCACGTAGTCGCCCGCCGGGCGGGTGCGCACCGCGTCGATGGCGCCGAGCGTCGCTTTCCCGGCCGCCGCGTAGACGATATCGGAGCCGCCATCGAAGAGCAGCTGCGTCATCTCCTTCCCCGCCGCGACGTCGTCGAAGCTGCCGACGTATTTCACGTCCACCTTCGTGCGAGGATCGACCTCGCGCGCGCCTGCGACGTACCCGGCTTCGAATTTCTCGAGAAGCGGAATGTCCTGACCGCCGAGAAAGGAGATGTGATGCGTCTTGCTCATCATTGCGGCCAGCGCGCCCGCGAGGAACGAGCCATCTTCCTCTTTGAACGTCACCGAGACGACGTTCGGATCGTCGAGGACGGCGTCGATGATCGCATAATGTTGCGTAGGATTCGCCCGCGCAACCTGATCGAGATCGCGGGCCATGAGGAACCCGATCGCGTAGATCATGTCGAAGTGAAGGTTCGTCAACGCGGTGAGGTTCGGCTGATAATCCGCCGCGGAGCGAGACTGCAGCACCTGGATATATGCACCGAGCTTAGCTTTCGAGTTGAGAAGCCCGCGATAGGCGGAGTCATTGAAGGAGTGATCGCCCAACCCGCCCACGTCGGTGACCATGCCGAGCTTCAATTGCCCCGGAAGGGGACCGCGGTGATGCAACGAGCATCCCCCAAGGATCAAGGCGACGGCGACCGCGGCAAACACCGCCCGGGACCGAAGCATCATCGCTCGGAGGTGTACGGCCGCGCAGCGTTGGATGCCTCTCTCCATGATTGTGGATCTCCGGGCCGGGCCGCCGCGACGCTGGAGCGAGTCGCTTGGTCAGATTCGCTGGCTGCCACGTCTCATCGACAAGACGCGCGCGGCGCTGGCGGGAACGCTGGGCGATTATCTCTACGGGCAAAGCCCGTTGGACCGATCGCTGCTTCGTACGCTGGGAATCAGTCATCGGGAGTTCGCGCGAATCGTAGGCGGTGCACCGGACGATGCCGACGTTTTGGCCGCATTGCAGGCGCGCTCGCCGGCGGGCGTTCGAGCCGCGCGCGCCTGGAGCGAACGGTTGACGCGACGCAGAATCGAGCTCTTTCTCATCGACCTGGACGATGGTTATCTCGACGGCAAATGGGAGCCGGTTCGAATCCCAGTGCATTTCGCATCGAGCGTGGTCTGTAAAGCGATAAAACGGATGTGGCGGTTCGATGCGGGTTGAGATCGTCGGCGTTCCCATGGATTTGGGTGCAAGCCGGCGCGGCGTCGACATGGGACCGTCGGCCGTGCGCTACGCGCGTCTGCACGATCGTTTGCAGGCACTGGGGATCAGCGACGTCATCGATCACGGGAACCTGTACGTGCCGGTGCGCGAATCGGTTGAAAGCACCGATCGGCAAGCGCACTTTTTCGATATCATCGAGGAGGTTTGCGGCAGACTGGCCGGCGTCGTCGAACGTATCGCACGCGCCGGCGGATTGCCGATCGTCCTTGGCGGCGATCATTCCATTGCGATAGGAACGCTGCGCGGGTTGCGCCGCGTCTACGAAAAACCGCCCGGCTTGATTTGGATCGACGCTCACGCAGACATCAACAGTCCCGAAAGCTCGCGGACCGGCAACGTGCACGGTATGCCTCTATGGTTCGCCCTCGAGCAAGGCAGCGCGCTACCCGAGCACACGGTTCAGATCGCGTTGCGCGACGTCGATGCGGCGGAGAAGCGCATCTTGCGAGAGCGGGGAGTGCGCACGTTCACGATGTCGGACGTCGATCGTTTCGGTATGGCCCGGATCATGGAGGAGGCGTTGCGCATCGCCAGCGCCGATCATCGTCCGATGCACATCTCGTTCGATTTGGACGCCATCGATCCGAGCGAAGCGCCCGGCACCGGGACGCCGGTGAAAGGCGGGTTGAGTTACCGGGAGGCACATCTAGCGATGGAGATGCTCGCCGAATCGGGACGGCTGGGCTCCATCGAGATGGTCGAGGTCAACCCCATCCTCGACCGGCAGAATCAAACGGCGATGCTCACCGTCGGTCTGATATGCTCGGCACTCGGGAAATCCATCCTATGATCGAGACGGAGATCGTACTCTATCAAGCGGAATGGTGCCCCTATTGC
Source organism: bacterium (assembly GCA_021807065.1). GTDB lineage: Bacteria > Vulcanimicrobiota > Vulcanimicrobiia > Vulcanimicrobiales > Vulcanimicrobiaceae > Tyrphobacter. The sequence continues at coordinate 1,594 of JAKAPO010000129.1, read as the reverse complement.
GCCCGCGTGCGCACCTGCATGACCGACCTGCTGCTCGATTACAAGGTCGTCAACGTGCCGCGCGATCACGAAGAGCGCGTGATGCTCAGGGAATTGTTCGGCGTGACCGGCATTCCGTCGATGACCGACGGCGACGTCAAGATCGCCGACGACGATGACGCGATCATCGCGCACCTTACGCGGAAGTACGCTCGAAAGAGTTCGGCATCGTGAAGCAGGCGGTTTCAAGCGACGAACGGAATTGGGCGATGTTTGCGAACCTGTCGGGCCTGCTCATGTTCTCCAATATCCCCTTCGCGAACGTCATCGGTCCGCTGCTGATCTATTTCAAGACCAAAGGCGACAGCCTTAGCTTCGCACTCGGTCACGCGCGGAACTCGTTGAACTTCCAGATCACATTCTCGATCCTCTCTTCTATTTTGGGTATCGCTCTCATCCCGGTGTTCTTTCTCACGTTTTCCGCAATCGTGGCTTCGAACGGCCACACCAGCGACGCTGGCTCGCTGCTCGCGTCCTTCCTCTGGCTGTTCCTCGTGCTCGCCGTCTGGGGCGTCGTGCTCCTGACGAACGTCGCCCTGTGCATAGCGGCAGCCGTCGCGGCGGGGAACGGCCACGCGTTCCACTATCCCGCCATTCCGTTCGTGCGATAGGGAAGCGCAGTGTTCACGGAATCCATGCATCTATCGTACAGGCTACACGCAGCACGTCAAGCGATTGAATGCAACGATACAACGCGAATGCGAATCGCGCACCGCGTTGCCAACAATCACATCTCGATCGGTGGACCAGCAGTGCGAACCGGATGCCGCCAATCGATCCCTTCGAGCAACATCGAGAGTTGCGCTGCACTCAGTGACACGCTGCCGCTCTGCGTCTGCGGCCAGACGGAGCGGCCGCGCTCTTCGTGACCGCGATCCGCATGATCGGTGGATGTTCAACGCTGTCGTTCACGGTCGCGCCACCCGCACGAGCACGCACTGGCCACCGCCGAAGTAGCACGGTGCAACCGGAACAAGATAACGGCTTCATGATACAGCCCCTCCGCGAGCCCACTTTGCCCCATGTTCCCCGCCTTCCTAAGCAAGGCGAGCGTCGGGGATGCGGCCTGAGGCGGCTATATCAGCGCCGCCAGACGCGCTCGATGCGTGGATAGGACAAGGACGCCGGCAGCGGCGAGCAGGAGTGCAGCCGGCATGGCAAAGGCTACCTCCCTCGTCTACTCGCTGCCGCCCCGTACGCTCGACAACCTGGAGAAGTATTCATCGAAGAATCAGGTGCAGCTCAGGCGTCTTTCACGAAGGAGCGTCGCGGCGCGTCACGGTGAAGTCCCGCCTCTTCCAAAGAGGACGTACGATATCGTCTACGCCGACCCGCCGTGGTTCTACTATGGCAGCCAGATCAAAGACGCTGCGGCTGCGAAGCATTATCCGCTCATGAGCCAGGAGGAACTGGCCAACCTTCCCGTGCGATCGATCATGGCGAAGCGCGCGTTGCGGCCATTCTCGCCGATTGGGGCGATGCCTTCCCCGAAGATTACGCCGCCCACACCCCCGCCGCCGTCGCCGCCCGTGACATCGCAACCGCCCAGCAAGCG
>JAKAPO010000128.1 GCA_021807065.1 bacterium | reverse complement strand
GCTGCCCGATTCCGGGCAACGTCTTCAGATAGGCGTGGTCACCGCGATCGATCGCGCGCGCGATCACCGACATCGGTTGCGAGAAGGCACGAGCCGCCGAACGTGGGCCGATCGAAGCAACGCTGATGAGCGCTTCGAAGAACTCGCGTTCGATGGCGTTGTGAAAGCCATAGTAGGTGAACCGTCCGCTGTTTCCGTCGATATTCAGTACGGAATACACTTCCAGCGCCACGCGCTCACCCGGCCCTTGCGTCACCTTTTCACGGACACATGGCGGGAGCACGATCTCGTAGCCCAGGCCGTCGACGTCGACGACCACCGATTCCTGCGCGCTCTCGACGAGCGTCCCTTCTATTCGGGAAAACATGTTAGTGGAAGGCCACGCTGGGCGCGGCCAACCCTTCCGCGAGCGGCGTTGCGGCGCTTCTCTCCACGTCGCTCGGTGCCACGCACTTCGCTCGCTTGGGATGACAGACGGTGGTGGAAGGCGAGCGCCAACGCGAGGGCATCGGAAACATCGTGCGGACGTGGGAGGGAACGCAGACCGAGCAGTTGCGTCACCATCGCGCCGACCTGTTTCTTTCGTGCGCTTCCCGAGCCGACCAGCGTACGTTTCACGCGGGTGTGATCGAGCGTGTGCACTGGGACGCCGGCCTGCGCGCTCGCGAGCGCGAGCACGCCGCGGGCGTGTCCCATGAGAATAGCGGTCGCCGGGCTCTTGTACGTCGCGTAGAGTGCTTCGATGACGACGGCATCGGGTCGCGTCTGCGCGATGATCTCCGTCATTGCGGCGTGCAGCTGCGCGAGCCGCGTCTCGAGTGCAGCGCGGGTTTTCGGCGCCACGACGCCTGCCTCGATCAAGCGCGCGTGCGAGCCGTTGCACTCGATAACGCCGTAGCCCGTCACGCGCAACGCTGGATCGATACCGAGAATGCGCACCTACGGTGAGCCGTTGACGATGAGCGTGACGCCGGATCCCGGAGGCAACGACGTGCCGACCATCGGTCGCGTTCCGACGACGGCGCCGTTCGCACCCTGCGGCGTGTACGTGATCGACATGATCGAGTAGCCGGCCGAGTAGAGTGCGGTACGGGCTTGATCGACCGTCATCCCTTCGGTATCGGGAACTTCTCCCGGAACCGAGAGCGTGATCGTGACTTGAGAGCCTGATGCAATCTGTGCACCGCCCGAGGGATTCTCGCCGATGACCGTACCGTTGGCGGTCGACTGTATCGACCATTGCACGTAGACGGCAAACCCCGCCTGTTGCAGTGCGGCGTACGCGGTTGCATACGGTTCGCCGATCACTTGCGGCACGACTTCGGCTCCAGCGCTCGGGGCGGGCGCTGCCGGCGAAGCTACGTTGACCGCGACGCGCACCGTCACGCCGGGTTTGATGCTGCTGCCGGCGGCGGCGTCCTGCGACGCGATCGTGTTCGGGGGCTGACCGGGAATCACGACCTGCTGCGACGTGTCGAGCGTGATCCCGAGTCTTGCCGCCAGCGCGTTCGCGTGATCCACCGTCATGCCGACGAAGTTCGGCATGACCACCGGCTGAGGACCCTTCGAAACGACCAACGTGATCCAACTGCCTTGGCGCACGCGCGATCCCGCCGCCGGCCGCTCGTCGATGACATTGTCCTTCGGCGAAACGTCGTATTTTTGTACAATACGCACGCGGAACTTGTCGTCTTCCAAAATTCGTGTTGCGTCAGCGGCATCAAAGCCGCGAACGTCCCGAAGGCCGAGGGTCGGTAGGCCGTTGCTGACGATCAGCTCGACGATCGAATTCTTCGCAACCTTCGTTCCCGGCGCCGGATTCTGACGGATCACGTGCGCGAGCGGAACCGTGTTGCTGGTGCTGTGAAGAATCTGCGTGCGCAAGCCGTCGTTGATGGCTTGCTGCTCCGCGGCAGCGTCGGCCTCGCCTACGTAGTTGCCGACCGTGATCGTAGCGCCGAAATCGGGCAGCGGCCGTCCGAAGATCCAGAAACCAATCGCAATCGCAGCCGCCAGCGCCACAGCGAGCATCGCGACGTTGGCGAAGGCGCGCCGAGGCTGTTCGTACTCTTCTTCCCGATATAGACGATCGGGCATCTTCGAACGGCGTGGCGGCAGATCGGGCGGCGGCATCGCGCGCGCGGGTGCATCATCCTGGATGCGATAGGCGGGGACGCTCGGCCGTTCGCGCGCTTCACGCAAAGCGGAGGCAACTTCGCTGGCAGAACCGAAGCGATGCTCCGGCGCCTTCTGCAGGAGTTTGTTGACGATCGCCGCGAGCGCTGGACTCACGTTGAGTTTCGCGGTGTCGATGGCGGGAACGGGATCCGCAATGTGTTTGAGCGCGACCGTGACCGGCGATTCGCCGGTATAGGGAAGCGAGCCGGTCAGCATCTGGTAGAGGACGACACCGACGCTGTAGAGATCCGATGCTTCGTGCAGCTCGTGTCCCTGCGCCTGTTCGGGTGAGACGTAATAGATGCTACCCATCACGAGGCCCGGTTTCGTGAGGGCCATCGTGTGCTGCGAGACCGCGCGCGCGATGCCGAAGTCTGAAATTTTGACGACGTCGTCCTTCGTGATGAGTATGTTGGCCGGCTTGATGTCTCGATGCAGCAAACCCTGACGGTGCGCGTAGGCGAGCCCGGTGCAGATTTGCACCGCATAATCGATGGCAACCGGCTCGGGCAATCGTTCGTCGGTCGCGAGTAGCTCCGCGAGCGACGGCCCGTCGACCCACTCCATGACGATATAGTAAACGTTTCCCTCGCGTCCGACATCGTAGGTGTTCACGATGTTCGGGTGGGAGAGTTTCGCGGCGGACTCGGCTTCCTGATAGAAACGCTGGACGAAGTCTTCGTCGGCGGCGTACTGCTCGCGCAGCACTTTGATCGCCACGCGGCGGCGCAGCAGCGTATCGACGCCGAGATAGACGCGCGCCATTCCGCCCTCACCGAGCGTGCGGTCGAGCTTGTACCGATTGTTGAAGACTTGCTGTTCGATCACTCCTGAATCACCCTATTGCGCAGTCCCGGTACTCTGCAGCGCGACGCGTAACACGTCCCGCGCAATCGGTGCCGCGACCGCTGCGCCGTAACCAGCATTCTCGACGACGATTGCGACGACCGCTCGCGGATCGTCCGCGGGTGCAAAGCAGACGAACCAAGAATGCGGCGCGCCGTGCGGATTGGTCGCCGTTCCGGTCTTACCCGCAACAACGACGTTCGGCAGACTCGCGACAGTACCGGTGCCTCGCTCGACCACGGCGATCATCATGTTCTTCACTTCTTCCGCCGTATCCGCCGAGATAGGGGAGGCAAGCGTCCCGCCACCGAACGCACCGGCCGCTACGCCCCCGCGCACGATCTGCCGAACTATGAACGGCCGCGGCTCGTTGCCGCCGTTCGCGATCGTCGCTCCGATCAACGCCATCTGAAGCGGCGTCACCAGCAGCGCGCCCTGGCCGAAACCCATCTGCGCGAGTTCACCCGGCGAGACGTCGGTTATCGGCGGCACGTCGCTCGGGGAGGAAGGCAGTTGAAAATCCAGCGATGCACCGATGCCCCACCGTGCGAGATAATCGTAGAATTCGTCGATTCCGGTCTTCAGCGTGATCTGGGCGAAGTCGACGTTGCTGGAGAGGGCGAACGCAGTCGTGACGTCTTGGTATCCGGTCGCCTCGCCTTCGTTATCGTGCAACACGCCATTGCCGACGACGAAGTAGCCTGGATCCTCGAAGTGCGAATCCGGTGTTACCGAACCGCTGTCGAGCGCGGCAGAAGCGGTAAACATCTTGAACGTCGAGCCGGGCGGGTAGAGTCCCTGCGTCGCGCGATCGAGCAAGGGACTGCGCGGATCGTGTAGCAACCGCTGAAAGATCGCGTCGATATGATTGGGATCGAAGGAAGGAACCGAAGCGATTGCGAGCACGGCGCCGCTGCGTGGATCGAGGACGACGCCGGCGGCTCGCGGGTGACGCGAGAGCAGCGAATACAACTCTTGCTGTATCGCGGGAACGATCGTCGTCACGACGTCGGCTCCGCGAGAGAGAAATGGTTGCCCCGCTATCGCCGCTCGGATCTCGTTGATTTGCCCGACCGGGTCGCCGGAGACGTCGGGCGGGCTCAGCGCCTGGTCGTACGCGTCTTCTATTCCGCTCTCGCCGTACCGCTGCGAGACGTAGCCGACGACCTGGGCGAGCGATCCGCCGTAAGGGTAGATGCGTCTAGAGCCCTTGGAGTAGGCGAGTACGGTGCCGTCGGTGGCGAGAATGCGTCCTCGCCCCGCCTGTAAGACCCCGTTGCGCGGATTGGAGGCTCGCGATGAGATCGCGCGGCCCTCGTCTAGTTGCACGTACCATAACCGCGCGACCAGGATCGCGAGCAGCGCAAGAATCAGAAAGCTCAGGGTTGCGATGCTGCGATTGATCACGTGCGCTCGCGCAGGACCCGTATGCCTTTGCCGGCCGTTCGTACCGCGAGATGCGCTCGCTGCGGCTCGGCTTCGAGCAGCGCATTCACGACCGTTCGCGCCGCCGCCTCTTCAATGCCGTCGAGTGCGAGAATGACCTCGACGTCCAACTGCGCTAGGAGCGCCGCTGCAACGTACGCGCATGACGGCAGCGTGGCAAAGTGACGTTCGTGGTAAGCGCCTTCGCGCCAGGGCCCGCGCTTGCCGAAGACCTGCGCGTGATAGTCCCACGCGCAGAGCTGGCGATCTTTCCAAAGGAACTCGCCCCGGACGGACAGGCGCCGGCAGGCACCGCACTGCACGATCGGCGCCGGCGGGTTTGCGAGACCTTCGGCGACGTCTTCCGGAAGGTCGTCTATATTGATGATCGCGGCTTCGTCGAGACGTTTCGGCTGCGGCGCCTGCCATTCGACCCTGGCGAGCAGCTCTATGTCGCGCATCGGTGCGATGAACGAGCGTTCGTCTTCAGGTGCGAACGTGCGGTCTACCCAATCGACGACCCCGTCAAGCGGGATTGCGAGGTTTTGCCCATCCTCGCCGATGACAACGCCGACCGGCGTCCATGCAATCGGAAGCAACCGCGCGGTGACGTTCTGGCCGTCAGGGCGAAAGCTGTTGACGAAAGCGAGCGTGCTGCTGTTGCCGCCTAGCACGAATGCGGCTGGTTCGCCTGCCGGAGACGTTAGGCCCTTACCGCCGTTTCCGCGGTGCGATAGGCTTGTAGGCTTCGAGGCGGACCCGCCGTCGCTTTCAGCGCTTCCGCGAGGGCACGCGCCGTATCCAAACTGCTGAGACACGCGATACTCGCTTCGACCGCGGCTCGCCGAATCTTGTAACCGTCGGAGGTTTCGCTCGGCGAGGCAGCGCTGAGGGCGATCACGAGATCGACCGCGCGCGCTCGTATGAGAGCGAGTGCGTCCAGCTCGCCGCGTGCGTGGAGGACGCTATGTCCCAGCTCTTCGTAGCGCTCGAGCACCTCGGAGACGGCTGGCTGCCCTTGCCCTGCATCCGCGATGAGAATCTTGCCGCCGCTCGTCGGCAGGCGCACGCCCGCCGCCAGAAATCCTTTGCGCAGCGCGCCGGGGAAGGTTGCGTCGATACCGAGTACCTCGCCGGTTGACTTCATCTCCGGCCCGAGCATGGTCTCGACACCGCGCATCTTCGAAAACGAGAAGACGGGAATCTTTACCACGACGTACTCGGGTGGCGGATGCAGGCCGGTGCGCAGCGGCATCTCTCGTAACCGCTCGCCGAGAGCGATGCGAGTCGCTGCTGCGACGATGTTGATGCCGGTAGCTTTTTGGATGATTGGAACTGTGCGGCTGGCGCGAGGATTTGCCTCGATGATGAATAGCTCGTCGTCGTGTAGCACGAACTGAATGTTGATCAATCCTTTGATGCGCAACTCGCGCGCAACGTTTGTCGTAACCTCCACGATGTGTTGCTTCCAACGCTCGTCCAGACGCTGCGGCGGAAAAACGGCAATTGAGTCGCCGGAATGGACTCCGGCACGTTCGACATGTTCGAAGATGCCCGGAATGAGGATATCCTCGCCGTCGTAAACGGCGTCGACCTCGACTTCGAGACCCGGGAGGTAGCGATCGACGAGCAGCGGCGCGTCGGCGCGAATCGGCGGAGCTGACTCGGCATACGAGGCGAGTTGCGCCTCGTTATGCACGATCTCCATCGCACGACCACCGAGCACGAACGACGGGCGCACGAGTACCGGAAAACCGAGCTCGCGCGCAGCCGCGCGCGCTTCGCGAAAACTGCGCGCGGCACGACCCGGCGGTCGCGCAACGCCTAGGCGGGCCAGCGCGGCGTCGAACGCCTCGCGATTCTCCGCCCGGTCGAGACTCTCTCGGTCGCTCCCGACGATCGGCACGCCGCGTTCGGCGAGTTCGGACGCGAGGTTGATCGCCGTCTGGCCGCCGAAGGCGAGCATCACGCCGCGCGCGTGTGTCGCGCGATATGCCGCCTCGACTTCGTCGGCGCAAGGCGGCTCGAAGACGAGCGTCTCCGAGATATCGAAATCGGTCGAGACCGTCTCCGGATTGTTGTTCACGACGACGGCAGAGCAGCCCGCCTCTTTGAGCGCCCAGGCCGCGTGTACGCACGAGTAATCGAACTCGATGCCCTGCCCGATCCGTATCGGCCCGCTTCCAACTACGACGACCGCCGGCCGCAACGGTTCGCGCATCTCGTCCATCTCGCCGGGGGAGAGGTAGTAATACGGTGATTGCGCCGGAACTTCGGCCGCAGCGGTGTCGACCATGCGAAACGCCGACGCTCCCGATGTCCTCTTGCCGTTGCCGGTCAGCGTCGCGAGTTC
>JAKAPO010000127.1 GCA_021807065.1 bacterium | reverse complement strand
TCCGATCTGACCGGACGGCGAGGCTCACGCTTTCTCAACGGATTCAGCTTGATGCGCAGCTTTGCTGGGAAGGATGGTCGTGTCGTCAACCCGGTGTTCTGTCGCATTCGGCGCGACGACCGCATGCACGCCAAGTACGATATGCGCGCGGCGAACGTCCTCGACGTGGCGGTGTTAGCATACGCGCTAAAGGACGAGCGTTTTACTCTGGCCAGCGCCTGCAGAGCGTTCGGCATCGCGTTTTCCGATCGCCCCGGTTTGCACGATGGAACCGTGGCGCAGGCTAATATCGAAGGCTGCATGCATGACACGGCTTTGACGAGCGCGCTGCTCTGGGCGCTGGGAGGTGAGTATGACCGCCACGGTCTCGATCTACCACCGTGGCGTGCCCAAAGTCCAGCGAGCCTAACGAAGAGCTACCTCAGGAAATTCGGTGTCGCGCCGCGGCGAAGTATTCAACCGAACTTTTCGAAAGTGCATCACGGCTACGCGGCTAGCAGCTACGTCGGCGCAAGGGTCGAATGTCGCATCGTCCGCGAAAGCGTGCCGTGCGTCTATCTCGACGCGCTGAGCATGTACCCGAGCGTCATCGAGCTGCTGAACTTGTGGTTCGGGCTAGTGATTCCGCAACGCTTGGAGGTGGAAGAGATCGACCCCGCCGAGATCGCTGTGCTGCTCGACGAGCTGCATGCGCAGCCAAGACGGCTCCTCGATCCGAAGACCTGGCCACAGCTCGCATTTTTTGCGCTTGTCAATCCCAACGACGCGACGCTTCCGACGCGGGTCGATATTCCATCGCCGTTTTTGTCTCGCCAGGAAGCCTTCGCGATCGACGCCGCTCGGCTCTGTGAAGAGCATACGATGGCCCAAGCCGCTTATTGGACGGCGCTCGACGACTGCGGCGGGCGCGTTATTCCCGACTTTCGCGAGCATCAACGGCCGTCCCGAGCGCAAGCGCGCAGAGCCGTTCGATGCACGTTACCGCCGTTTCCTGACGCATCAAAGGCGCCGAGGGTCATCACCATCGGCCCAACACAGTCGGACACACCTTTGTGGTTTAGTGGTCCGGATTTGTGCGCAGGCGCGATCGAAGGGGATGGCCGTCCGCGAATTCTGCGGGCTTGGCGGCTCCGGCCTGAGGGCGTGCAGGCAACGCTGCAAACGGTACGCTTCCGCAACGTCGACGAGATCGACCCTCGTCGAGAAAACCCGTTCAAACGGCTGGTCGAGTTGCGCAAGCGTAAGAGCGGCGACCCCCTCGACGATGCGCTTCGCGATTCCGGCTACAAGTGCATCGGCAATTCAGCATACGGCATACATTGCCAAACGTCGCCGGAAGATATCGACGCGTCTGCCGAGCGCGAATCAAAACCCATCGCCGTCTACGGACTGGAGGCGTTTGAAACGAGCGTCGAGCGCCTGGAACGCCACGGACTCGACACCTTCTTTCCCGTCGCGGCGTTGATAACGAGTGGGGCGAGATTGCTCATCTCGTTAGGCATGCGGCTCGTCCACGACGCCGGCGGGGAGGTGGCGTATTGCGATTGCGATTCGCTCGTGATCGTCGCAAACGAGCAGGGCGGATTCGTCCGCTGTGCGGGAGGCCCGTACCGAATGCCGGACGGCAGCCGTGCCGTGCGCGCGCTCTCGTGGGCGCAGGTCGATCGCATTCTCGATGCGCTCGCAGCACTCAACGTCTACGATCGCAGCATCGTTCCCGGGTCGTCGTTCAAAATCGAACCCGAGAATTTCGACGCGGCTCATCGGCGACGTGAACTCTGGTTCTACGGCACGCGGGAAAAATCGTACTGCCTCTACACGCTCGACGCCAAGGGCGAACCCGTCGTCGTGAAGCATAGTGCACACACGATCGGCATGTACAGCTCGCCGATTCCCGGAGATCGGCAGCAGTGGATCGTCGAGGCGTGGACACTCGCCGTACGTGAGGCGCTCGGCCTACCGGTCGAGGCTCCATCGTGGTTCAACCTACCCGCGCTCTCACAGCTCACGCTCACGACTGCGAACGTGATGAAACCATACGCCAAGACACCAGGAGTGCATCCGTTCGACTTTCTTGCGGTGGCGAAACTCGCATTTCCAGGATTACTTCGCTGCTGCTGCGCTCCGCGACCGTCCTGTCCGCTCTTTCCCGACGTGCGCCGGTGGGCGGAACAGCCCTGGCGTTGCCTGACCTGCGGCAAGTCGATTGACCCGTTCATCCCCGATACCGAACAGTCGATTTTCAAGACCTATGGCCGCGTGGTCGGGCAGCTCACTCAGGCGATCGAGCTGAAGCGCCTTCCCACAAGCGGCGAGGAGCCGAACCAAGAGAACATGCGCGGCCTCACGATTCCACGCCCGGTGCGTGTGGCGTCAGTGACGCACATCGGCAAAGAAATCGTTGTCGACGTGAGCGATAGCGGCGAAGAACTCACGGCAGAACTACTCAACGCTACTACCACTGTCGAGTATCAAGACCCCGGCGAACGTCTCGACGCATTGCGCACAAAGATCAAAGTCGCCGGCATCTCGAACGTCTCAAGAGTCTCGGGCGTGAGCCGGTCGCAAATCAAAGCATTCGTCAATCAGGGCAAGACGCCGCACCGGTCGACACTTGAAAAGCTCGAAGCCGCGCTGGCTACTGCGATGCCATAGCTCTTCTCCACCGTCTACCAAAGGGCCGGGACGGCTGCGAGACGTACCCCTTCAAAGAGGCCTGCCGACCTAGGAGGAGGACGCTATCGACCTATGCCACGGGTAAAGACCGCTTCGGCGGTGGCAAAGGGGCCCGCGAAAGCCAAGAAGAGCAACGGCGGCGATCTCGGCTTTGAGGCCAAGCTCTGGGCTGCCGCGGATACGTTGCGCGGCTCGATGGACGCCTCCGAATACAAGCACCCCGTCCTCGGGCTGATCTTCCTTAAGTACATCTCCGACGCGTTCGAAGAGCTGCACGCACAACTCGTGCACGATCCGCAGTCTGATCCTGAGGACCGGGACGAGTACAAGGCGCGTAACGTCTTTTGGGTACCGCCGACGGCGCGCTGGTCGCAGATCGCGGCACAGGCGAAGTCGCCGCAGATTGGCGAGATCGTCGACAAGGCGATGATCGCGATCGAACACGATAACCCACCCCTGCGGGGCGTGCTTCCAAAAGAGTACGCGAAGCCATCGCTGGGCTCGACACGCCTGGGTCAACTCGTCGATCTCGTGAACGGTATCGGACTCGGTGACGCGGAGGCGCGCAAGCACGACGTCATCGGGCGCGTCTACGAATACTTCCTCGGCCGCTTCGCCAACGCTGAGGGCAAAGCGGGTGGCGAGTTCTACACGCCGCGCTCGGTCGTGCGGCTCCTCGTTGAGATGATCGAGCCGTACCAGGGGCGCGTCTTCGATCCATGCTGCGGCTCGGGCGGCATGTTCGTGCAGTCCGAGGATTTCGTGCTCGCGCACGGCGGAAAGATCGGCGACGTTGCCATCTATGGCCAGGAGTCGAACCACACGACGTGGCGCCTTGCGAAGATGAACCTCGCGATTCGCGGGATCGAGGCGGACATCACCTGGAACGAGGGCGGCTCGTTCCACCAGGATGCCTATCCCGATCTCAAAGCCGATTTCATTCTCGCCAATCCGCCGTTCAACGACAGCGAGTGGGGCGGCCAAGGACTGCGCGACGACAAGCGCTGGCGCTATGGTATCCCTCCGGCGGGAAACTCGAACTACGCCTGGATTCAGCACTTCATCTATCATCTCGCGCCGAACGGCGTCGCGGCGTTCGTGATGGCGAACGGCTCCATGTCGTCGAACCAAAGCGGTGAAGGAGAGATTCGCAGGAACCTGATCGAGGGGGAGCACGGTGGCCTCGTCGACTGCGTGATCGCCCTACCCGGCCAGCTCTTCTACACCACACAGATACCAGTCTGCGTGTGGATCGTTGCGCGCGATCGCCGCAACCACAGGTTTCGGGACAGGACCGGCGAGATTCTGTTTATCGACGCCCGCAAGATGGGCGAGATGACGGACCGCACGCATAAGACCCTACGCAATGAAGACATCGCGAGGATCTCCGGCGCCTATCATGCCTGGCGCGGTAAGGATGGTGGCTACAAGGATGTGCCCGGTTTCTGCAAAGCGGCGTCGCTCGATGAGGTTCGCAAACATGGTCACGTGCTCACGCCCGGCCGCTACGTCGGTACGGAGGAGTTCGAAGACGATGGCGAGGCGTTTTCGGACAAAATAGGACGTTTGACCTCTCTGCTGCGAGAGCAGCAGCTGGAGGCTACGGAGCTTGATGGCGCTATTTTGGCGAGTATCGAGAGACTTGGTCTAAATTGAATCGAGAAAGGGTCTGCGCGGTGCTATTCGAGCAGGAATCACTTGAATTGAAGAAATCATCTTGGCCGCGATGCGATGCATTGGCTGAATCTCTCGCGAAACACGGTGCAAGCGCGCTTGATGCTTTGACTAACGCTTCGAAGAGTAGGACGCACCACGTTAGGAGCGCCTGTCTATGTGCCGTTGCTTCCATAGACGAGAACAAAGGCCGGGCGCTCGCGAATGAGCTCCTCAGCGACCGCGCGTACGAAGTGCGAGAAACGGCAGTCAAGATTCTTGGCGTCCCCGTACCATGAGCGCCCGTGGCGTCTCCGTGGTTAAGCTACGTGACCTTTGCGAATCAGTTGACTATGGATACACGGCTAGCGCGTCGGTTGAGGCCATCGGCCCGCACTTCCTTCGCATAACGGACATCGTGTCTTCGTCGATCGACTGGCAGACGGTTCCCTATGTCGCCGGCGACGCTTGCATACTCGATAAATACGGGCTGCGCGACGGCGATATAGTGATCGCAAGGACTGGTGCGTCGACGGGCGCGAGTGCTTTCATAATGAACCCTCCTGAGGCGGTCTTCGCATCGTACCTCGTAAGGCTCAAGGTGAAGCCGGCGTACGATCCGCGGTATGTATTCTATTGTCTTCGGTCTCCAGCATTTCTCAGCTACCTGCACGGCGTTCTCGGCGACAAGTCGGCCCAGCCGAATGCGAGTGCAAGCACAATGACTGCCGCTCCACTACCGGTTCTTACCGATATCGTTGAGCAACGTTCGGCATCGAGTCTACTCGGTATGCTCGACGACAAGATTGAGTTGAACCGCAAGATGAGCGCGACGCTTGAGGCGATGGCGCGGGCGCTGTTCAAATCGTGGTTCGTCGATTTCGACCCCGTTTGCGCAAAAGCCGAAGGCCGCGACCCCGGCCTCCCGCCCGAGATCGCCGTGCTCTTCCCCGATTCATTTGAAGACTCGGAAATTGGCGACATCCCAAAGGGGTGGCAGCTACGCGGTTTAGATGAAATCGCTCGCTTTTTGAATGGCCTTGCCCTTCAAAAATACCCGGCATTGAACGGTCGAGCACTTCAGGTTATTAAGATCGCCCAGCTTAGGACCGGAAGCACTGCCGGAGCAGATGAAGCGAGCGCTGACCTTGAACGCGATTACATTGTTAGCGACGGCGACGTCCTTTTCTCGTGGTCGGGTTCGCTCGAATGTGTGCTCTGGACGGGCGGCAAGGGGGCCCTGAACCAACACCTTTTCAAAGTTACTTCGACCTCGTTCCCCAAGTGGTTTTTCTACCTATGGATACATCGGCACTTGAACGACTTCCGACACATCGCCGCAGGCAAAGCGACCACCATGGGCCACATTCAACGGCATCATCTGAGCGCCGCAAAAACAGTCATTCCAGCCCCGGAGGTCCTGAAAGTCGCGGACTGCATTCTCTCGCCGCTGGTCGAGCGCATCATAACGGCTCGTTTGGAATCACGCACTCTTGCGCACGTTCGGGACATGCTGCTTCCGAAGCTGATCTCCGGAGAACTCCGCGTGCGCGATGCGGAGCGCTTCGTGGAGCAGTCGGCCTAAATGTCCGGTTACCTCAACGAGGATGCGATCGAGCAGTACGCGATCGAGCTGCTCAAGGGCCTTGGCTACGCGTACCTGCCTGGCGCAGACATCGCACCGGACGGCGCTCGCGAAGAGCGCAAATCCTTCAAGGATGCGGTCCTCGTCGAGCGGCTTCGATCTGCGATTGCTCGACTCAACCCAACCATACCATCCTCCGCACGCGAAGATGCGTTGCGCAAGGTGACAGTCCACGAGACGACCGACCTTGTCCTTAACAATCAGCGCTTCCACAGATTCCTGGTCGAGGGGGTTCCGGTTGAGTATAGCGACGGCACCGGCGGCGTCCGCTACACCAAAGCACGGATCGTCGACTTCGCGAACCCCGATGCGAACGATTGGCTCGCGGTCAACCAGTTCACGATCAAAGAGGACGCCGGCGAACGGCGCCCCGACCTGCTCGTCTTCATCAACGGCCTGCCGATCGCGCTCTTCGAGTTCAAGAATCCGATGGACGAGAAGGCGACCATCCTCAGCGCCTTCAACCAAACGCAGACCTACAAACGCGATCTTCCTGGCTTACTGGCTTACAATGAACTTCTAATCGTGGCAGACGGTACGCGGGCGAAGATGGGTTCGCTCACCGCCGATTGGGAGCGCTTCAGCACCTGGAAGCGCGAGGACGGCGCGAAGGTTCCGATCGAGATCGAGCCACTCATCAGCGAAGTCTTTGAGAAGCGGCGCATCCTCGACTTCATCCGCTACTTCGTTCTGTTCGAGACGACGACTCCGGTCAACAAGAAGATCGCTGCCTACCACCAGTACTATGGTGTGAATAGGGCCATCGAACGAACCATCGCGGCAACAGCGGAAGGCGGCGATCGCCGCATCGGCGTCTTCTGGCATACGCAGGGCAGCGGCAAGAGTCTCTCAATGGCGTTCTACGCTGCCAAGATTGCACAGCATCCACAGCTCGCGAACCCG